>CALEMZ010000117.1 GCA_937910975.1 uncultured Pseudorhodobacter sp.
CGACCCGGATAGCCCTCGGCATATTTGTTGGTCATGACCGAGCCTTGCGCCTCCATCACGGCGCGGCTGACGATGTTTTCGCTCGCGATCAGCTCGATCTCATCGCGCTGGCGGCCCAGCTCAAGGGTGATCGCGTCAAAAAGCGCAGGGTCGCGGCTGGCCAGCGTTTCGGTGAAAAATCCATCGTCGCGGTGGGCGGCGGTTTTTGGGGCGTTCATGGGCGTCTCCTGTCTGGTCGCTAGGCGAAAGGGTTGGCGCTGTGTAGAGCAGCTTGCTCCGTTGAGAAAGGTGAGAATCCGCCCTAGCCCCGCGTTTGCGCGACATTACGGTTTCGGATCGGGAACTTTTAGCGCTAACGCTTCAGAAAGCTGGTGCAAGCGTGCCCGGGGGGTTGAGTTTGGTCGATGCGACCGCCAAGACTATGCAGGGGCTACATTTGGTGGCCTGATCGGGAAGAGGCGCGCGACAGGTGACACCACGGATCGCATTTTTGGCCAGCGGGGTAGAGGCTGCGCAAACAGCACTTGCCGCACTTACGGCCCGCTATGGCAATACCCAACCGGAAGCGGCCAGCTATGTTGTCGCCCTGGGTGGGGATGGCTTCATGCTGCAAACCCTGCACCAGACCCAAAGCCTCGACATCCCTGTTTACGGTATGAACTGCGGCACCATCGGGTTTTTGATGAATACTTACGGCGAGAATGATCTGCTGAGCCGACTGGCCAAGGCGGGGGAAGAGGTACTCAACCCGCTCGTGATGCGGGCCGAAACGGTGGGTGGTGCTGTGGCGATGGGGTTGGCAATCAATGAGGTCAGCCTGTTGCGCGCAGGCCCTCAGGCCGCGAAACTGCGTATATCGGTGGATGGTAAGGTGCGGATGGAGGAATTGGTGTGTGATGGTGCATTGGTGGCCACGCCCGCCGGCTCCACCGCCTATAACTACTCGGCCCACGGACCGATTGTACCCATCGGCGCGGATGTGTTGGCCCTGACGGCGATTGCCGCTTTCCGGCCAAGGCGCTGGCGCGGCGCGCTTTTACCCAAGGCGGCGGTGGTGCGCTTTGACGTGCTGGAGGCCGATAAACGCCCCGTCCGCGCCGATGCCGACAGTATGTCGGTGCCTGATGTGTTATCGGTAGAAATTCGCAGCGAGCCGGGCATCCGCCACCGGATTCTGTTTGATGAAGGCCATGGACTGGAAGAACGCCTGCTGCGCGAGCAATTCGCCTGAGCGATTGCGGCAAGAACCGCTGTGCGGTCAGCTTTTCTGCGGCTTAACCCATTGCTCCAGCTTGCGGTAGAGCGTGGAAGGCGAAACCTCCAGCACCCGCGCCGCCCGTGGCACCGAGCCGCCATGCATTGCGATCGTCGCCTCGATTATACGCCGCTCAGCTTCGACAAGCGGCAGGCCCAACAATGCATCCAGATCGGCAGGCCCTCGGGGCGCCTCTTGCGTAGCGTCATGCAGGTTCATTGGGGTGGTATGGGTGCCGATATCGTCGGGCAGCATATGCCGCTCGACCATGGGGCCATCGTAAAGCACGGTCACATTGCGGATCACGTTCAGCACTTGGCGCACATTTCCCGGCCAGGGCAGATCGCGAAACAGGCCGCGCACATCGGGAGAAAGTGATACAAAGGCGCGCCCTTCCTCTTGGGCAAAGCGCAGCAGGGCGGCTTCGGCAATCTCGATCACGTCATCATGGCGGTCGCGCAGGGGCGGCATATGGATCGGCACGACATAGAGCCGATAATACAAATCCTCGCGGAACTGACCACGGCGCACGGCCTCGGCCGGGTCACGGTTGGTGGCGCAGACAATCCGCACATTCACCTTGCGCGGGCGCGTGGCCCCCACCGGCTGCACGGTGGAGGTTTGCAGAAATCGCAACAGTTTGGTTTGCAAGGCAGGCAGCATCTCGCAGACCTCATCGAGAAACAGCGTGCCGCCATCAGCCGCTGCCGCCGCCCCGATCTTGTCCGAAACCGCCCCCGTGAAAGAGCCTTTCACATGGCCAAACACCTCTGATTCCAACAGTTCCGCTGGAATGGCCCCGCAATTCAACGCAATAAACGGCCCGGCACTGCGCGGTGATTGCTGATGCACGGCTAGCGCGCACAGTTCCTTCCCTGTGCCGCTTTCGCCGGTGATAAATACCGTGGCCATGCTTTGCGAGACCGAGGAAATCTTGGTCTGCACACGGATCATGGCCTGCGAATGCCCGATAAATACACCCTCTGGCAGTGGCGACGGCTGGCGCATCGCGCTGCGCGGGGCCGCGACCGCCGCTACGCTGCCCGGCACTGCGGCAAGCCGCAAAGCATTGTCAATGCAGGATAAAAATCGTTGCTCATCAAAGGGTTTAACCAAGAATTCATGCGCCCCAGCACGCATCGCTTCGACCGCTTTGTTGATGGTGCCATTGGCGGTGATCACGATGACGCAGGTGTCGGCCTGCCGGGCCAACATATCTTGCATCAGATCAAGCCCGTCGCGGTCAGGCAGTGTCAGGTCCAACAACACGATACGCGGGGATTCGGAGTTGAACTTGGCAAGCCCTTCGGCGGCGGTCGCGGCGGTGACTACCTTATGCCCGGCATTGATCAGGGTTAAACGATAGATCAGCTGCAAGGACAGCGTATCCTCGATCAGCAAGATCGGGCGGGCGCTGAGGGCCTTGGATTTGCTTCGGGGCTTTGGGTCGGCAGGGCTGGCGGCTTGGGTCATGCCTATGCCTGCCGATCAGAAGCGATATTGTCAATAAAGGCGATCAATTCAGTCAATCCAGTAAGCAAAGCTTCGGCCTGCTCGGCAATATGTTGCGCATTGCCCGCGATTGCCGCCGTGTTGAAGGCGCGGGAAGCTTCTTCCAGAATATGCGCACCCGCTGTGCCTGCAAGCGCCACCAAAACATGCGAAGCGCCACGCAGCGCCCGCCAGTCCAGCTCTGGCAAGGCGGTGATAAGATCTGCTTCCACCGCTGCCAGATCCTCCTGAAACCGGGTAATCAATTCTGTCGCCAAATCTGCACCAGCAATATCGAGAAGATGCAAGAAGGCCTTTGGATCGATCGCGGTCTCGGTGTCAGCCGTGGGCAGGGTAAGCACCGCCTGCAATGCCTCGGCCAGAGGTTTGGCGGAGCTAATCGGCTTGATCAGCACCGCATTGGCACCGGCCGCCCGCGCCTGATCATGAAATTCCTCCAGATGATGCGCCGTCAGGATCACAATGGGGAGGCGGGCCAGATCACCCGGCGTCGCCCTGATCCGTGCGCAAACCTCAGGCCCGCTTAGCCCCGGCATATCATGATCAAGGATCGCCACATCAAACGCCCCCGATTGTAGCGCCGCGATGGCAGACCCGCCATCGCGCACCATGGTGGCATGGGCGCCAAGCTGCCCCAGATATTGCGACAGAACCAGAAGCTGGGTCGTACTGTCATCGGCCAGCAGGACCTGCAGGCCGTGAAACGTTGTGGCCGAGCCTTGGGCCGGGGCCACCTTTGGAACCGGAACGGGCAGAATTGGCAGGCAAAACTCTGCCGCGCCCCCGCCCGTAGGCGTATTGCGCAGCCGAATCCGCCCCCCCATTCGCTCGCTCAGCGCTAGCGCGATAGAAAGGCCCAGCCCATGGCCTTCGTCCTCTTGCCAGGCGGGAAGGGCGCGGTGGTCCGCAGCGCGTGCCGCCGTTTCGTCCGAGACATGGCTTGGAAAGCCGGGACCTTGGTCGACGATGTTGAAGCAAAGCTCTTTCTGGTCTGGATGCCGCACCTCAAGAGTAACAAGCCCGTCCCCTGAATGTATGAGGGCATTGCCGAGCAGATTGGACAGCACCCGCTCGACTGCCACAAGGTTGCACATGACAACCTCCGGCAGGTTGGGAGCAGCCGAAACCACCACGCGGGCGCGTGGTTTTCCTGCGGCATCCGCATAGGCAAAGCGGCGCATCAGATCATTCAGCAATCGGCTAAGATGGACGGGGGCCATCGGCAAGTCTTCCGCGGTTCTTCCCAAAACGGTCGAGAGCGCCACTTCCAGGAGCCGAAACAACCCCTCACCAGAGGCTTTCACCCGTTCAAGCTGCTGCCGATTATCCGTGCCAAGGGTCGATGCATCCATCAGCTCCAGCCCGGCCATGACATCAGTCATCACAGACCTTATATCATGGGCCAGAAGCGCAAGCTCCTCGGCCATCGGATCAGAAGAGTCGGCTGGGGGGCGCGTCAAGGTTCGCGCTCCTGAACGCGATAGGTGGGCTTGGAAACAAGGGTACAGGAAATCAACAACATCATCTGCGCAGGTTACGCGCTCTATGGGTAAAGTCCAGCGCGGAACATAGTTAACAGCCCACGATAACGCGGGCTGTTAATTATTTCTCCAAGGCTGACGCCCTTCAACCTTGCGCCAAGCCAATCGATTGCAATGCAAGCTTTATTTCATCCAAAACCGCGGGGTCTTCGATCGTGGCCGGGGCCTTGAAGGGTTCGTTGTCGGCAATCTTCACCATGGTAGAGCGCAAGATCTTGCCGGAACGGGTTTTGGGCAGGCGGTCCACCACGCAGGCACGCTTGAAATCCGCCACCGGGCCGATTTTTTTGCGCATCAGGGCCACACATTCCTCGATCACCTCAGCCTCATCACGGCCAGACCCGGCATTGAGGCACAAGAACCCTAGGGGCGACTGGCCCTTCAGCGCATCGGCCACGCCAATCACCGCGCATTCCGCCACATCCGGGTGGCCAGCCAGCACCTCCTCCATCGCCCCGGTGGACAGGCGGTGCCCTGCTACGTTGATCACGTCATCGGTGCGCGCCATGATATAAAGATAGCCATCCTCATCAATATAGCCCGCATCGCCGGTTTCATAAAAACCGGGGAAGGTGGTCAGGTAGGATTTCTTGAACCGCTCTTCGGCATTCCACAGGGTCGGCAAGGTGCCGGGGGGCAGCGGTAGTTTCACCGCAATCGCGCCCAGCGTGCCGGGGGCAACCGGGTGGCCACCCTCATCCAGCACCTGCACATCATAGCCCGGCATTGGCACCGAAGGAGAGCCGATCTTGATCGGCAGCGCCTCAATCCCCAAGGGATTCGCGGCAATTGCCCAGCCGGTTTCGGTTTGCCACCAATGGTCCACCACTGGAATGTTCAGCGCGCCCGATGCCCAGTTGATCGTATCGGGATCAGCGCGCTCGCCCGCCAGAAACAGGGCTTGCAGGTGGCTCAGGTCATAATCGGCCATCAGCTTGGCCTGCGGGTCCAGCCGTTTAATCGCGCGAAGGGCTGTGGGGGCGGTGAAGAAACTTTTGACCTTATGCTCCGCAATCACCCGCCAGAAGGTGCCTGCATCTGGCGTGCCAACGGGTTTGCCCTCAAACACCACTGTGGTGCAGCCCGCAATCAGCGGCCCGTAGCAGATATAGGAATGCCCCACGACCCAACCCACATCCGAGGCCGCCCAGAACACATCCCCCAGCCCAACATTATAGATGTTGCGCATCGACCAATGGAGCGCAACGAGATGCCCGCCGGTGGGGCGCACCACGCCCTTGGGCGCGCCGGTGGTGCCGGAGGTATAGAGGATATAGGCCGGGTGATTGCCCGCAACCGGCACACAATTGGCAGGCGCCACCCCGTGTTGAAAGCCGTGCCAATCGAAGTCACGGCCTGGGGTCAGCTCGGCAACCTCCTGCTCGCGCTGGAAAATAACGCAAAAATCGGGCTTGTGCGTGGCGATGTCGATGGCGCCGTCCACCAGCGGTTTGTAATGGATCACGCGGGAAGGCTCCACCCCGCAGGAGGCCGCGATAATGGCCTTGGGTTTGCAATCATCAATCCGCACCGCCAGCTCACTGGCGGCAAAGCCGCCGAAGACCACCGAATGCACCGCGCCAAGCCGCGCGCAGGCCAGCATCGCCTCCAGCGCCTCTGGCACCATCGGCATATAGATCAGCACACGGTCACCCTTTTCCACGCCTTTGGCGCGCAGCGCACCGGCAAGGCTGGCCACGCGGTCGCGCAGTTCGGCATAGGTGATGGCATGTTTGCTGCGCGTGACGGGGCTGTCGTGGATGATGGCAATTTGGCCACCGCGCCCAGCCTCGACATGCCGATCCACCGCGTTCCAGCAGGTATTGACCATGCCATCGGTGAACCATTCGTAAAACGGCGCGCGGCTGTCGTTGAGCGCTCGGGAGGGGGGGGTGTCCCAGTCAATCGCCTGTGCGGCCTGCATCCAGAACCCTTCAGGATCGGCTTTCCAGCTTTGATAAACCTCTGCGTATGCCAACGTATACCCTCCTTCGGTTTGCCATTGCTTACGGTGCGCCTGCTTGTCTGACAAGAATGTTGCGGGACTGTTGCAAAGGCAAGCCTGCGCCTTTTGGTCACGTTTAGCGCAGTCTTGGGCACGGCTGGGGGCATTCTGCCCCCCTTCGCCTTCAGGCGAATTCCCCCGAGGATATTTTTGCCGAAAAGAACGCGGGAAGAAGCGCCTAGATTTGCAGATGGCGGGTGGAGCGGCAACCCGGGGAGCGAATTTTTAGGTAGGAGAAGCCAAGGCTTATAGAGATGTGCGAATTATAGGCAAGCCAGCGTAGCGCATGGGCGAGGCGGGCCATGCCCGCCCGCCCAATTGGTCTAAAACGTCGGGGCCAGCCCCTGTGTCGGGCTCTTAGCCGTAATGGGCAACCGGGGTGCCAGCCAGCGCCGACATATTCAGCAAACCGCGCGCCGTTATTGAGGGCGTCACGATATGCGCTTTATTGCCCATGCCCATCAGAATTGGCCCAACCTC
>CALEMZ010000118.1 GCA_937910975.1 uncultured Pseudorhodobacter sp.
CCCGCGCCTTAACCTTGGAAGGGTCTTATGATACCATTTCACCATACCCGCTCAGCAAAATAACCCATATTTCACGGTGTTAAGATGGTCAAGTGATGGCCGCAAAAAACTAGATATGCTGGACTCAACCGGGCAGCGAGACCTGTTGCCGCTATAGCCAAAGCTGAAAATGAGTAGATCGGCGATCAGTTCGTCGGGTGGACCAGCGGCACATTAGCCTAACCCTCTTTCCCAAGCAGCACGTAAACCGAACAGCTCGAAACCTCACCGGGGCAAAAGGTATGTCCTATCTGCTGAGAAACTTGCCGATCGCGAGCGGCATTGGCTTCGACAATGGATAACACGCACATTCATCGCCTGACGGAAAAACCACGGATCAGGGCAGGTTCAATCTGCTGACGCAGATTTTGGTGACTTGGCCCCACCTCATCATTGGGATGCGATATCAAGAATCGCCCACACATCGCCGCCGCGCCCCTACTGCTTTATCTTTGTCCAAACACGCAACCACCCCTCGAAAAATGCGCAAAGGCCACACAAAGCGTGCGGCCTTTGCCATCAATCTGCCCTTAACAGGAAGGGTGTCAGGTCACTCCCCAACCTTCTTGATGCGGCCTTCAACGGCGCTGGTCACTTTGCCCATCGTGGCCACATAATCCATCACGTCATTGGCCATCAGATTGCCGTTGCCGCCATTGATTAGCACGTTGCCACCACCAAGAGCTGCAAACCCATCCCCGCCCGCAAGGATGAAGTCATTGGTCGCAACCTTATAGACTTTATTGGGGTCCAACGGGGCGCCGCCCACCATCGCTTCGGCAATCCGCGAACCGGCCGGGGCTGTTGGATCATAGACAATCGTCACCCCCGAAAGCTGCAAGAACCGGCCCGCGCCTTTTTCGACCTGACTCACACCATTCTCCAAGGCGGCAAGCACCTGACTGCCCGGCAATTCGGTCAGAACAGTGGTGTTGCCAAAGGGCAGTTCCGTTAAAATATCGCGCCGCGTCAAGGTCTTGCCTGCTTCATAGGTGGTATCGCCACGAATGCCGCCCCCATTGGCCAAGCCAATATCGGCCCCTGTTGCATCGCGAATTGCATCGGCAATCAGATTGCCAATTGCTGCTTCCTCGCCCCGCACCACGTTACGGCGCGAATCGAGCACACCTTCGACGCTTCCGATCTCGACATTCAGGCTTTCATCCAGTTTGGCCTGGAACGCATCCACCATCGCCTGGCTTTCCGGGTCCGGCGTCACCGCCGCCGTATCAATAAAGCGGAACATCGGCGTCCATTTGACCGAACGCTTGCCGTCCTTCTCCGTCACATCCACCATCAGATCGAGCGGCGAGAGGAATTTGCCGTCGATCGAGGTCTCCACATAGGCGGTGATCCCATCGTAAAAGGTGCCATAGCTGTGGTCATCGCCCGACAAGATAACGTCAAATGCCTTGGAGGCGATCAGCAAATCATCGTTGGCCTTGTTGGTCTGCACCACACCCACCACCAGATCGGCCCCATCGGCGCGCGCTTGCTTGGCGGCAGCCACGCCCATTTCGACCGTTGGCCCGAACACCAGATCACCCGTCGAGGATACGGTGGGCGAGGTGTCTTGCGCCACTGGGATCAGCGCCACTTTCAGCCCCGCGACTTCTTTCACCATCACGCCACCCACGCCCGGCAAGGGCGAGCCATCAGCCTGCGTGATGTTGATTGCGGCCCATGGGTAATTGGACGCCGCGACCTTCTCAAGGAAGTTCTCGGGCCCGAAATCAAACTCATGGTTGCCCGGAACCGCCAGATCAAATGGCTCCAGATTGGTCAGATCAATCGTGTTTTGCCCCTTGTCGAAGCCCGACAGGATCGAAGGCGACAGCATATCGCCATCAAACACATAGATCGTGTTGGGATTCGCCGCGCGCTCTGCCTTGGCAATCGCGTTCAGGCGGGCAAAGCCGCCCCGGCCCTTTTCATCGGCAAAGTTGTAAATATCGCCCACGCCCAAAAGCGTCAGTTTTATCGTGTCGGCCATAGCCCCGCTCAGTGGCACGGCGATCAAAGCGGTCGCACCCAAAAGCATGGCAGAAAAGCGTTTTGTCAGGATGTTCATTTTATATCTCCCCATCGGTTTATGCGCGCATCATTGCGCCGCAAAGGCGACGAGTCAAAGGTCTTTGCTTTCATAGTTCCACAAGATCGTAGGAACGTAACGGAAAGCTGCCCATTGACGCAAATATCGGCGCAGTGCATGAACGCGCCCATGCTGATATTCAAAATTTTCCGCCGCCCCGAATGGAACCACCTGCGCGATGTTGGCGAAACCGCCGGTGCGCCGATTGATCTGGTCGATGGCTACGTGCATTTTTCCACCGCCGCACAGGTGGCCGAAACCGCTGCGAAATACTTCGCGGATCAGTCCGATCTTGTTCTGGTCGCGGTGGATGCTGATGGCCTTGGCCCCGACCTGAAATGGGAAGCTTCGCGCGGGGGCGCACTGTTTCCGCATCTGTATCGCAAGCTGCGCATGCAAGATGTCGCTTGGGACAAGGCTCTGCCGCTTGGTGCCACAGGCCATATCTTTCCGGAAACCCATATGTTCTCCGGTACCAAGACAGGACCCGTGGCATGAATTTAGCCGAGCGCGCCGCCCTTGCAGCCCTGCACTGCCTTGACCCGGAGCGCGCTCATAGCCTTTCGCTTGCCGCGCTGCGGATGGGCCTTGCGCCGACACCGGGGCCCTATAGCACCTCGCGCCTGACAAGCACGCTTGCGGGCATGGTGCTGCCAAACCCCGTCGGCCTCGCTGCGGGCTTTGACAAGAACGCCGAGGCCTTGCCGGCATTGATGGCCGCAGGCTTTGGCTGGCTGGAGGTGGGGGCCGCCACCCCGTTGCCGCAACCCGGCAATCCCAAACCGCGCCTGTTCCGGCTGACCGAGGACGTCGCCGCAATCAACCGCTTCGGTTTTAACAATCAGGGCATGGAGGCCATCGCCCCGCGCCTTGCCGCACGGCCCAAAGGCGTTCCGGTGGGGCTCAACCTTGGGGCCAACAAAACCTCCACCGACCGCGCAGCCGATTTTGCCCGGGTGCTGGCCCATTGCGGCTCGCATGTGGACTTTGCCACCGTCAACGTCTCCTCGCCCAACACCGAGAAGCTGCGCGACCTGCAAGGTGCTGCCGCGCTGACGAGCCTTCTTGCCGGTGTAATGGAGGCCCGCGCCGCCCTACCCAAACCAATTCCGATTTTTCTGAAAATCTCGCCGGATCTGACCCCGGATGAACTGGCCCAAATCGCCGAAGTCGCACTGGCCTGTGGCCTTTCTGGTATCATCGCCACCAATACCACGCTTGCGCGCGACGGGCTGCAAAGCCCGTATAAAACGCAGGCTGGTGGCCTCTCCGGTGCGCCGCTGTTTGAAAAATCTACCCGCGTTCTGGCTCAGCTCTCCAAGCTGACCAATGGCAAAATTCCCCTGATCGGCGTCGGCGGCATCAGCACGCCTGAGCAGGCCTATGCCAAAATCCGCGCCGGGGCATCCGCCGTACAGATCTACACCGCCATGGTCTACCACGGCCTAAGCCTTGCATCAGACATCGCACGCGGCGTTCATGACCTGCTTGAGCGTGACGGCTACACAAATCTGACCGAGGCTATTGGTACCCAGCGCGCCGTCTGGCTCTGACGTTCTAACAAGGAAAATAGGGCGCGCGAGCGCCCCTTGCGTTTGCGTGAAATAGTCGTGTCAAAGGCCGCTCAGAACGCCTTGAAGGTCATCGTCGTCAAGGTCCGCACGATCCCCGGAATGTCGAACAGGCTTTCCGAGAGGTAATGCCCCACATCCTGCCCCTCCGGGAGATAGATCTTGGCAATCAGATCATACTCGCCAGATGTCGAATATAGCTCCGATACCACTTCGCGCGCATATATCGCATCGGCAACCTCATAGGTTTTGCCGGGGGTGCAGCGGAATTGGACGAAAACGGCGGTCATGGCAGGCTCCCTATGCTTTGCCCGAAACATAAGGGCATTGACGGGTGGGGGGGAAGCCTTATTCCTCGCTCTGCAATGCCAAAGGCGCGGGCTTCACGGCCAAATCCGAGACGCCGAGCACGTCCACAGGCCGCCCCAAGCGGTTGCGCACCACCCAAAGCAACCGATCTTGCGCCCGCGTGATCGCAACATAGGCCAAACGCTTCCACAGCGGTATCCCCGCCTCTGAACGCCCGGCCTGCGCCGCCGCCCAAAGATCGGGCGCAAACACCTGCACCGTATCCCATTGCGAGCCTTGTGCCTTGTGGATCGTCACCGCCGCGCCATGCAAAAACGCCGCCCCCATCCGCGCTGCCGAAGGGATAAATGGCTCTTCCTCGCCCGGCTTTTCGATCTTGATGATACTTGCCGCCGAAACCTGCGGCTCCTCCGCCCCTACCACATGCAGCCGCGCAAAACCATCGCGGTTGCCCGGCCCCAAATAAATCACCTGCGCACCTTTGATCAGACCTCGCGCCTCCAGATCGATCCGTTTCTTACGGTGCTTCACCGGAAGCTCGATTCCGTCGCAAATCAATGGTTCACCGGGGATCAGCTCAAACTCCGGCGCGCCATGGGCGGCGCGAAAGGCGGTGATCAGGCGAATGCGGGTCGTGTTGCGCCAAACCAAGACCGGGGAGCGCGCCATCAGATCGCTGTCCACTCGCTGCGCTATTTCAACGCGGGGGTCGCGGGTGGCAGCTTCTTCCACCATCCGCTCAAACCGCTCAAACGTCAGGTCCGGGTCGGCCAATGCATGGGCGAGATCGAGGATCGGGTTGCCCTCAGCCTGGCGGTGAATACGGCTGAGTTCCAGCCGCCGGGTCGCACCCAGCTTGTCAAACACCATCTCGCCCGATTGCCCCACCGGGGCCAATTGCGCCGGATCGCCAAACAGCACAAGCGTCGGAAATATCTCACGTAGATCATCAAATTGACGCTGATCGAGCATCGAGGATTCGTCCACGAAGCCCACATCCAGCGGCTCCTCGCGCCGCTTCCAGCCCTTGATGAAATCAGAACCGCGCAACCCCGCCGCAGCCAAGGCACCGGGGATAGAGGCCACCGTGTCATAAAACGCCTTGGCCCGGTCCAGCGCCAACTCACTCAGCCCCTCGACCTTGGGGCGCGGGCCATTGCCCGCCAGCCACTCGGCAATCATCTCATATTGTGGGTCGTAAAGCGGCGTATACAATATCCGGTGAATCGTCGTGGCCGGAACCCCACGCAGTCGCAGTACCGAAGCGGCCTTATTCGTGGGGGCCAGAACCGCCAAAGTCCGTCGATCCTTTCGCTTCTTGCCCTCATAATCGCCCGAGACCACGTCAACACCCGCTGCGACCATCGCCTTATACAGGCTGGCCAAAAGCATCGTCTTGCCCGACCCGGCCTTGCCAACAATAGCCATTACAGAGGCCTTACCATCAGACGCAGGCGTCAGGCTGGCTTCGTCCAGATCAATGCCCATGCCCCGAAGCTGATCGGCAAGCCTGTCCCAGGCTTCCGCCTGATCTTCCGAGAATGTAACGGCCCTGCTGCTCATCGCGCGACCATAGCCAAGCAGTCGCGGTTAGACCAGCGATGGCCACGTGTTTTCAGCCCGTTTTGGCAGTAAAATCAGCACGCCCGGCGCTAATGGATGCGGCGCCGCTTTTCCATTGCGGCCCCAGCCACGCTACCGCGCTTGGACATGCTATGGGGCGTCTCAACCCCAATCTCCAGCTCCGCGACCCGCAGGGCGGCCGCCACCTGCTCGGCCAGTGCGGGCAGGTTGTTTTGGTCCGCATAGGCCCGCAGATCGGCCAACACGTCAAAGATCCAGTCATGGC
>CALEMZ010000119.1 GCA_937910975.1 uncultured Pseudorhodobacter sp.
ACAAGTCTTCACTGGGGTGCGCAACCGGATTGCTGTGGCTCTCGCCCCGTCTCTGGAGGCAGTGGCCAATGCGTTTGTCGCGCTGGCGTCTTCCACAAGCCCGATCAGCCGGGCTTTTGACGCGGTACTGGCCAACCTTGACCGGCTGGCGATCTACGCCGGGACCTTCGCCACCTTCCTCGCTGGTCGCTGGGCGACCGCGATGGCGGCCGCGGCACTCTCTGTCCGAGGCCTCGCCACCACGCTTGTCGTCCTAAAAGGTGCGCTCATCCGCACCGGCATCGGTGCTCTGATCGTTGGCGCAGGCGAGTTGGTCTATTGGTTCACGCGTCTTGCCTCTGGGGCAGGGGGCTTCGGCGAGGCCATGGGCCTCTTGAAAGACGTTGCGGTCGAGGTTTGGGACCGGATCAAGATGGGGGCATCAAGCGCCGGGGCTGCGGCCACCGCCATGTTCTACGATCTCAAATCCGATGCCGCGTCTGGCATGGCCGGAGCCATCGAGAGTGTCGTGGGCTTTGGCAACGCAGCGGCCAACACCTTCGAGGGTGCCCTAATGGCTGTCCGCGAGATCTGGTCGCGTTTGCCAGCCGTGATTGGCGATCTCGTCTTCTCGGCCGCCAACCGCATGCTCGACGGGATCGAGGCCATGCTGAACGGCGCAATCCGCAGGATCGACGCCTTCACCGGGCGCATTCGCGAGGCTCTCGCGGCGGTGGGCATCGAGACCACCTTCGGTCAGATTGGTGAGATCAGCCTTGGCGATATCGAAAATCCTTTCGCGGGGGCTTCAACTGATGCAGGCAGTGTTGCTGCGGATGCGTTCCGCCGGGCTTTTGAGGATAACCCGCTTACAGCGCCTGACCTTGGGCTTGATGGGATTGCCGCCGAGGCGCTGGCCACTGCGAATACGCACCGCCAGGCTGCGACCGAACTTGCAAGTGGCGCGACGGCGCCACTCACCTCCTGGAGTGAGCTCCGCGACGCCGTTGCGGGCACCGGCGAGGACGGCGCAGCGGCGCTGGATGAGGCCACTGTTTCAGCAGATCGTCTGTCGGATGCCATGGGGCGTGCCGGTGGCGCGGCAGGACGTGCCGGAGATCGGATCGCCACCGGCTGGCGTGCGGTCTCAGAATCCCTTCAGGCTTATGCCACAGAGTCTTTGAACTGGGGTAAAGGCCTCGGCGAAACCTTGACCGGCGCGTTCAGTGGCGCGGAAAGTGCGTTCCGAAGCTTCGTCGAGACCGGCAAGTTCGACTTCAAGGGCCTCGTGCGCTCGATCCTCGCAGACCTCGCGGTCCTGTCCTTCAAGCGCGCAGTGCTGGGCCCCATCGCGTCTGCGCTCGGAGGTATCTTTGGCGGCGGCGGATCAGTTGCGGCGGCTGTCTCGCATGCGGGTGGTATTGTGGGACTGTCCGGACATAGCCGTTCGGTGCCTGCGATGGCCTTCGCCGGGGCGCCGCGTATGCACAACGGCGGTACCGTGGGGCCGGTTGGCTCCTGGGCGGGTCTCCGCCCCGACGAGGTCCCGACAATCCTGCAGCGTGGGGAACGGGTGCTGAACCGGCGTGAAGCGGCCGGTTATGGCCGGGGCGGCAGCATTGGCGCGGGCGTCACTGTGAACATTGACGCGCGCGGCGCGCAGATGGGCGTGGCCGAGCAGATAGACGCGCGCCTTCGTGCGGCGATCCCAGAGATCGCCCGCATTGTGAAAGAAAGCGTGGCCGATGGTCGGCGCCGGGGTCAGGTGTTCTGAGATGGCCATTCCTGTCTTGCCCATAACGCTCGTGTCCTCGCTCGAGCGGCGGCTGGTCACATCAGTCGCCGAGGCGCGCTCTCCGTTCACCGGCACATCTCAAATCCAGGACTGGGGGGCATCGTGGTGGGAATATCAGTTTGAGATGGCGGTGAGCCAAGGGGCCAAGGCCCGTCGGCTTTCGGCCTTCTTCACGGCCCTTGGCGGAATGCGGGGTCGGTTCCTCTTCCCCGATCCGTCGTTCGAGGTGCCGGTGGGGCTAGGCAATCCTTATGTGAGCGAGGCGCAAGTCGCAGGAGCATCCACTTTGCGCACAGCTAGTTGGGGACTTGGACTTCGCGCCGGGGACTTCTTCCAGCTGGGCGGAGATGCCACCACGCGGCTCTATCAGTTGACGGCAGATGTAACGCCTTTGGGCAGTGAGGCCACACTCGCCTTTGTGCCACCGCTCAGAGCCTCGGTGCCGGTCGGCACGCTCCTTGGCCTTAATACGCCGTCGGTCCTGTTGCGTCTGACGGCCCCGGTCCCCTCGGTCATCGGTCGAGCGGATCAGCACCGATTTACGATATCAGCCCGCGAAGCCCTTTAACCAGAGAGGCGCTCTGATGAGCCGTGATTTAACCTTTGCCTTTGCCACCGCGCTGGCCGATCAAAGCCTGCGACCGGTCATCTTTTTTGAGGGTCAGTTCGTCACCGGCTGGGTGCGTATTTGGTCGGGACTGGGAGAGGTTAGCTGGAACGGTCAAAGCTGGGCTGGGGCTGGATCGCTCTTAGGCCTTGGAGGCATAGACGAAACCGGAGAGGTCGTGGCCGGCGGCACGGCGGTGTCGCTGTCCGGCGTGCCGCTGGACCTTGTGCAGATGGCCATCGATGAAGCGCGTCAGGGCCTGCCGGGTCGCATATGGCTCGGGCTTTTGGCTGAAAACGGTAGCATCATCGCTGATCCGGTTCAGGCCTTCTCAGGTCGGCTCGATGTCCCTGAAATCAAGGATGACGCGGACACCTGCACGATCACCATCAGCTATGAGAGCCGGTTGATCGATTTGACCGTGGCGCGGACCTGGCGCTACACCCATGAAAGCCAGCAGGTCTTGTTCTCGGGCGACCTTGGCTTCGAATATGTCACCGCGATCCAGGATCGTGAAATCACTTGGGGGCGGGGGTGAACAGCCTATCCGGCTGCGTTCAAATCCTCTCCATCTCGACGCAGGGTTAATTTATAACCAAGAGACGCGGCAACTTGCGACAACGTGCTCAGGGTTGGATTGCCACCTTTGCGAAACGACTTGTACATCACCTCACGGCTCACTTTGGCATTAGACGCAATCTCGCTCATCCCTCGAGCACGGGCAATATCCCCAATGGCAGCTACGATCAGATCGGGATCCCCATCTTCAAAGGCAGCTTCAAGATAGGCCTCTTGAGCCTCTGCTGTATCGAGACGTTCGGTCGGGTCCCAAGCATGAGTTTTAAGTGTCATTGTTTAGCTCCTTTAACATTTGGCGGGCACGAGCAATGTCTGCAGTTTGGCGCTTTTTGTCCCCACCACTGAGTAAGATTACAATTCGTTCGCCGCGCCGCACAAAATATAGCCTATAGCCCGGACCGTAATCCACGCGCAGCTCACTCAGTCCTTCACCAAGAGATTTGACATCTCCCATATTGCCCAAAGACAAGCGACGGATACGGATATCGATGCGGGCTATCGCGCGGCGGTCCTTTAGACCGCTTATCCAATCCGCAAAAACTTTTGTCTGTCGCACCTCGATCATTTGTGTAATTAAATACACAATACCCCTTTTGTCAAGAAGGCTCAGTGTGTGTTGGCAGCCAACATAACATCAGGAAACGTCACCATGACCCGCGCCCCACACTGGGAACGCCTTCTGGCCGCCGCCATCGATACGGCACGGGCTAAGCCTTTCGTTTGGGGTGTTCATGACTGCCCGACCTTCGCTTTTGAGACGCGTATGATCCTTACCGGCGGCGAGGATGTCGCAGCCCTCTGGCGTGGGCGCTACACCACCGCGCTCGGTGGCGAGCGTGTGATGCGTCGTCTGGGCTGGGCCTCGCTAGAGGAGATGGGGTGCTCCCTTTTGGGCGACCCACGCCCGTCTGTCCTTCTTGCTGGGCGCGGCGATGTGGTTCTAGCCGACACCGGTCTTGGCTTTGGCATCTGCACTGGGGCCAGCGCCGTCGGAATGGCCCCTGAAGGCCTCGTGACCGTACCGCTGATGTCCTGCCGGCTTGCCTGGTCCGTTTAAAGGCAGCATTTGGCTTTTGTGCCATAGGTGCGCGGCTCGGTCCTCCCCTCCCGAGCCGCGCTTTGGGAAGCGGCAGGCACTGCGGTATAAGCTCCGCAGCTCTGAGCATCGCCACCCAAAAACGTGTTGAGCAGTTTTATAGCAGATGGCTCTTAATACTTGGCTGCGCATATCGACACAGGTCTCAGACTTGAACTCAGGTATTTATGCTCCATTCATAGGACCCGTTCATGCCCTTCATTGTGACAGCCGTCACCGCGATCGCGGGGGCGATCAGCGGCGTATTGGCTGCGGGTGGAATTGGTGCGGCGCTCTTGCGGATCGGCGGAACGCTGCTCTTGTCCACTGCAGCGCAGGCCCTGATGCCGAAGCCGCAGACAACACTTCAAAACCGCACTGTTACGATCCGCGAGCCCGTCGTACCTCGGGATCTTGTCTATGGCCGCTCCCGCAAGGGCGGGGTCATTGTCTTCCTGCACTCCTCAGGGTCGGACCACAAGTTCCTCGATCTGGTGATCGTGCTGGCCACGCATCGGGTCAAATCGATCGGTGCCATCTATTTTGAGGGCGAGATGGCTCTCAATGCAGCTGGCGTGGCTCAAGGCCGCTGGGCCGGAAAGCTCGTCGTCGAGAAAACACTAGGCGCCGCCAACCAGACGGCCTTCGCGGGCCTCAAGGCAGCACTGCCAGATAAATGGACCGAGAACCATCGGCTTCGCGGCTGTGCCGCGATCCGGCTGCGGCTTACCTATGACCAGGACGCCTTTCCGGGTGGGATCCCGAACATCACGGTCGATCTTGAGGGCAAGAACGACATCTGGGACCCGCGCACCCAAACGACAGGCTATTCGGAAAACCCCGCCCTTTGTTTGGCCGATTACATGGCCAATCCGACCTGGGGCATTGGCGCACGCATCGGCCAGCCCGACGGGATCGACGAGATATCCTTGGTCGAGGCCGCAAACATCTGTGACGAGACAGTTCCCCTTACAGGTGGTGGCTCCGAGCTGCGCTATACCTGCAACGGGGTGATCACGCTCTCTGAAGTTCCGAAGACGATCATCGAGGGGATGCTCTCGTCCTTCGCAGGTCGCTGCGCCTTCTCGGGCGGGTCTTGGCGCATACATGCAGGGGCATGGCGCGCGCCGGATGTGGCGCTGACCTCGGACCATGTCCGCGAGGGTGGGCTCACGCTTGCGACGCGCGTGACGATGTCGTCAAACTTCAACGGCGTGCGGGGGCAGTTTGTCAGCCCCGAGAATGATTGGCAGCCGGATGACTTCCCGGCCTATGCGAGCGATGCTTACGTGGCTGAGGATGGCGGCGAGCAGAAATGGCGCGATATCTCGCTGCCGTTCACGATCTCGGCCTCGATGGCGCAGCGGCTTGCGAAAATTGAGCTGGAGCGTGCTCGGCGGCAGATGACGGTCAGGCTGTCGGGCAAGCTCTCAGCCTGGGCAGCCAC
>CALEMZ010000120.1 GCA_937910975.1 uncultured Pseudorhodobacter sp.
CCCTTCTTTCCCGATGCCTTCCGCCTGCCCGCCGAAGATGCGTTGGTCTTGCCGAAAGGCAGTGGCGCGGGGGACTATAAAATTGCTTGCCTCACCCTGTCGCGCATCGCGAATTTCGATGATCTGGACCCGCTGGCCCAAGAGCCCGGCGTGACGTTAAAGATGATCCGCGCGGGCGAGGCCATTCCCGGCGATACCGATCTGATCATCATCCCCGGCTCCAAATCCACGCGCGGCGATCTGGCCTATCTGCGCGCTCAAGGCTGGGATGTGGATATCGCGGCGCATGTCCGGCGCGGTGGCGCTGTCTTGGGGATTTGCGGCGGGTATCAGATGCTTGGCACTTGGGTGCGGGACCCGCAGGGCATCGAAGGGGTGGCAGGCGATACGCCGGGCCTCGGGCTTTTGGATGTGGACACCACGATGAGCCCGGACAAAACGCTGACGCGTGTGGATGCCGTGCATATTGCGACACAATGCCCGATCTCGGGCTATGAAATCCATATCGGGCGCAGTGAAGGCCCCGCCTGCGCACGTCCCTTTGCCCTTGTGAATGGCGCGGCTGAAGGGGCGGTTTCGCCGGATGGCCGGATTATGGGCAGCTATCTGCACGGAATGTTTTCCGACGACAGCTTTCGCGCGGCCTTTTTGGCAGCACGGGGGGCGGCCCCGTCATCGCTTGCCTATAGCGAGACAGTGGAGCAGACGCTGAACGCGCTGGCGGCCCATCTTGAGGCCCATATCGATGTTGATGCCCTGCTGCGATTGGCGCGATAGCCAGCGGTTTCGCCCGGTTTCGTTGACCTGACTTGGCGTTTGGAGTACCCTTTGCCCATTGTTTGAAGAGGAGTTTTAAATATGCGCAAGTTTCTTTGCCCGACGATCCTCGCCTTTCTGTTGTCCAGCGGCGGTGCTGCCCTTGCCCAAAGCGCCTATACGACAGACGAACTGGTTGATTTTTATATCGACTCATTGGACATGGGGGCAACACGTGGAATTTGTATCGGCACGCCGCAGGAATGCGAAAAGCCCGCCGCCCCGGCCGGGCTGGATATGCTGGTCACGTTTGAACTCGATTCGGCAGAATTGACGGCGGAGGCCCAACAAAACCTCGCCGTTTTCGCCCAGATGATGCAAGATGAGCGGCTTGAAATTGCGCGCTTTGTCGTCGAAGGCCACACCGATGCCCGCGGAACCGATGCCTATAACGTGGAGCTTTCAGAGACCCGCGCGGTCGCAGTGAAAACCTTCCTCACCGGGCTGGGCGTTTCAGAAGAGCGGCTTTCATCCATCGGCCTTGGTAAATCCAAGCCGCGCACGGCGGATGAGTTTGATCCCGAAAATCGCCGTGTGGAACTGCGCGTCGATCTGCGCTGACCAAGCAGCCAGATCGCGAATAGCTTACCATAAAAGCGCCCCTGTTCGGGGGGCGCTTTTATGTTGCCTTCAAGGCCCTGCTTGCGATCAAAATGATCCCGCACCAAGCAGAGATTTTTTGATTTCTTTCTTCAGCTTGGCGGGCGCGTTGATCTTGCGCTTGGTCACGGGGTTGATTTTGCGCTCGCTTGCCAGAGCTTCCGCTTGCTCTTTGGCCTTCGCACGCACCGACGGCGCGACACGCGTACCGCGCAGACCACATTCTTTTCGCTCATCAATTGGGCAATCAACTCTTCCGATGGCTCCAATGAGTCCGGAACCGTCCGCTTGGCAAGGAAATAACTGGTAAGAGCGGTGCGCGAACCACGGCCCCAGCTTCCGTCAATACCCAATTGATAGCAGCCAAGCCGCCGCAATTCGGTCTGCGCGAGAAAGGCAAGGTCGCGCTTGCCCACTTCGGGTACGACTTGCTCTTGCAATAGCGCAGGGTCAATCGCGGCGAGAATAGAGCGGTTGCTTTCGGTGTCGGGGGTGATTTCATTGCCTTCAACCCGTAACCGGTTCACCGACACAGCATTGATCTCGATGATCCCGCGCGTTTCCCATGAAAGCGCAGCAAGGCGAATTGGGGGCAGTTCGCCCTCTACGCCCCCGTCTTTCGGCATTTCCTGCGGCAATAGTGTGACATTGGTTTCGGGGATGGAAGCGATCAATTCGCCAGTCGTCGGGGCTGTGACCTCTGGTTCGAGCGCGGCGGTTGTGATGTTTGCGACTTCAGGCGCTGCGCCAAGGGTTACGCCACCATCAACGACTTCAAGCGTCTCTAGGCTAAGCGCTACCTCGACCTCAATCGCGGTTTCGGAGGGGGCCCCGACATCGACCACGGTTTCTGGTTCTTCGCTATCGGGCACAGCATTGCCAATCGTCATACCACCGTCATCGGCGGCCATCTCCAACCCAAGGCTAGCAACCTCAATCGCGGCATCAGCTGCTTGAAGCGAGCTTTCCGAAAACCCAGAGGCGCGTAACAAGTCCATGAATTTCTTTCGATCTTCCGGCTCCAGCTGAGCCAGCAATTCATAGTCGGCATCGCTCAGCTCTTGCTTGGCTTCGGCGACAGGGTTGAAATAGAACTGTTCGCGCAGCGACGATTGATCCCAAGGCGTTTGCCGCCGGAAGGTCCGTTCCTCTACCTCATTGCGCACTTGAATCATCATGTCCGAAATGGAAATGCCGGGCGTTTCGATATGTTCCAGCAAGGCGGTAGTGAATGGGCTGTTGGGGGCCTCACCTGCGCCATCATAAGTCACGGCGCCCGGCTCTGTCGCGAAGGCGACAAAGGTGCCTGCGCCGGTTTGCAAACGGGCAAGGCCATCTGACGCAGAACTGGTCCCGCGAACAGATTTTGGCAGCGGATCATTGCGGCAGGCATCAAGGAAAATCAGGGTTTGACGCCGCCTGTCCTGAAGCCGGGCGATTATGCCGTCTAGGTTCCAAGTCTCTTGTTGAATGGTTTCCCGGCTGGACAGTTTTGCATTCACCGGCACCAGATAGTTGGACCCGTTCATCTGAAACGCGTGGCCGGAATAGAAAAACACAGTGCTATCCGCGCTTTCCGCCTCAACGGCGAACGCATCGACCTTATCCCAAAACGCTTCCGAAGGGATATCGGTTAGCAGGGTCACCTCAAAGCCAAGCCGCTTGAGTGATTCAGAAATATCACGTGCATCACGTGATGCATTGCGCAAAGGGGCCACGTTTGTGTAATCTGAATTTCCGACAACCAGCGCCAGTTTGCGCGCCTCTGCCGAAGACATGCCCACAGCCACAAAACATAATGCCAGCGCCGGTATCAGCGTGGCACGGCCTAGCCCCCGAGGGGAAATGGTCAACGTTCTGCAATTCATCAAGCTTTTCCAAAATCTTGTGTCGATGCCTAACGATATAGGTTTTTTGGCAATTCTGCGAGTCCG
>CALEMZ010000121.1 GCA_937910975.1 uncultured Pseudorhodobacter sp.
GCCCAGCCAGTCATTCGCGGATATGCGCACCGACATCGGCTTGTCCGCAGGCCACACAGCCCGCATCGCGCTGAACACCTCCAACGGGTAACGCATACGGTTTTCAACGCTGCCGCCATAGGCATCGGTCCGGGTATTCGACTTGGGGCTGATGAAGCCGGAAATCAGATAGCCGTGGGCGGCGTGCAGTTCGATCATATCAAAACCCGCCCGCGCCGCCATTTCCGTTGCGCGCACAAACTGGTCGCGCAACTGGTCCATATCCTCCCGGTCCATGGCTTTGGGCGTTGCATTTGCGGGCGACCATGGGATCGCTGACGCCGACAAAAGCGGCCAGTTATCCGCCTGCAGCGGCGCGTCTGCCTTCTCCCACCCCAGCTGGGTGGACCCTTTGCGGCCCGAATGTCCGATCTGACAGCAAAGCTTGGCCTCTGTTTCGGCATGGGTGAAATCTACCAACCGTTTCCACGCGGCCTCATGCTCTGGCGCATAAAGGCCGGGGCAACCGGGTGTGATCCGGCCTTCGGGCGACACACAGGTCATCTCGGTATAGACAAGCCCTGCCCCGCCCTTCGCCCGCTCGGCGTAATGCACAAAATGCCAATCAGTGGGGCAGCCACCCACCGCCTTATATTGCGCCATGGGAGACACCACGACACGGTTTTTAAGCGCAAGGTTTCGCAGGCGGAACGGGGCAAACATCGGCGCATGGCCGGGGGCACCACCGGCCTGCGCTGCAAACCAATCCTCGGCCGAGCGCAGCCATTCCGGGTCCCGCAGCCGCAGGTTTTCATGGCTGATACGCTGCGAGCGCGTCAGCAGCGCGTAGTTGAATTGCACCGGGTCCAGATCGAGGTAGCGCTCAACCTCCTCAAACCATTCCGTCGAATTTCGCGCCGCCGATTGCAGACGCAAAACATCGACCCGCCGTTCGTCTTGATAGCGCGCAAAAGCCGTCTGCATATCGGGTTCTGTGTGCAGATATTCCGCCAAAGCCACCGCACTTTCGAATCCCAGTTTTGAGCCGGAACCGATGGAATAATGCGCCGTGGCCGAAGCATCCCCCAAGAGCACGACATTCTTGTAAGACCACTGCTCACACAGCACCCTTGGGAAGGAAAGCCAAGCGGAGCCACGGATATGGTTGGCGTTGGACATCAGGGCATGCCCACCTAGGTGTGCCGCAAAAATCGCCTCACAGGTCGCGACGCTTTCCTCTTTGCTCATGCTGCCAAAGCCAAAGGCGTCATAGGTTTTTTGGCTGCATTCCACGATAAACGTCGCCGTATCGGCATCGAATTGATAGGCATGCGCCCAAACCCAGCCATGCGCCGTCTTTTCAAAGATGAAGGTGAAGGCATCATCGAATTTCTGATGCGTTCCCAGCCAGACAAATTTATTGAGGCGGGTGTCGATCTCGGGCTTGAAATGCTCTGCAAACTCTTGCCGCACAGCGGAGTTCAGGCCATCGGCGGCCACGACGATATCGTAGTCATCCATATAGGTCGCGGCGGGCTGCGCTATGGTTTCAAATTGCAGGTCCACCCCGAGGTCGCGCGCGCGCGACTGCAAATCCAGCAACAACTGCTTGCGGCCAATCCCGCAGAACCCATGCCCCGATGAAACGGTGCGGGTGCCCTTGTGGACAACGGCAACATCATCCCAATAAGCAAAGTTGCCCCGGATCGTCGCCTCTGAAACCGGATCATTTGCGGCCATATTGGACAGGGTTTCATCTGAAAGCACGACACCCCAGCCGAACGTATCATCCGAGCGATTGCGCTCCAGCAACGTAATCTCATGACTGGGGTCGCGCAGTTTCATCGAAATTGCAAAATAGAGACCTGCGGGGCCGCCGCCCAGACATAGCACTTTCATCCGGTATTCCCTTTTCAACGTTGAGGGTAGAGTGCCACCTCGAATTCATTATTTCAAGCTTGAAATTTCAGACTTGAAGTCGACCTGCCAAACCGCGAATATGCCTTGATTGGCAGGAGATTGAGATGACCGTGATTGGAGTTGTCGGGTTGGGCACGATGGGGCTGGGCATTGCGCAGGCTTATGCCGCAGCAGGGCATAAGGTAATGGCTACCGATGGCCACGCCCCGGCACGCGAAACGGCTTTGGCGCGGATGCACAAGGGGCTTGCGCGCCGGGTCGCGGCGGGAAAACTCTTATCCGATGTGATGACGGCCACGCTTGCGCGGATGCACGTGGTCGATGGGCTTGCAGGGTTGCAACACTGTGATCTGGTGATTGAAGCGATTGCTGAAAATCTGGAGGCCAAGCAGGCGTTGTTTGCAGAACTTGAGGCATTGACCGGCAAAGATACGGTTCTTGCAACCAACACCTCGGCGCTTTCCGTCACCCGGATGGCACAAGGATTGGCGCGGCCCGAACGGTTGCTTGGCCTGCATTTTTTCAACCCTGCACCCGTGATGAAATTGGTCGAATTGATCACGCGCCACGACAACGCACCCGATGCCATTGCTTTGGCCAGACGGGTGACCGAGGCCGCAGGCAAAACCGTGATTGAATGCACTGATCGTCCCGGATTTATCGTCAACCGCTGCGCCCGTCCGTTTTACGGTGAAGCTTTGGCGATGCTGGAAGAAGGGCGCAGCGCGCTGGAGATTGATGCCGCGATGCTCAGCGCGGGCTATCGGCTTGGCCCGTTCTCGCTGATCGATCTGATCGGGGCCGACATTAATCTTGCGGCCACCAAGGGCGTTTTTGACGGGATGGGGGGACATCCGCGCTATCACATGTTTCACAGCCTCGTGTCGCAAGTGGACTCTGGCGATCTCGGTGTAAAGACCGGGCAAGGATTTTTGACTGGCGTCAGTATCACACCGGCACCCAATGACGATATCGTCCGACGAATCGAAGCGACCTTGGCAAATGAGGCTGCGAGCCTTCTGGACGAAGGGGGGGTGGAGCCTGAGTCTATCGACCTCGCGCTGAGGCTTGGGCTGAACTATCCGCGTGGCCCTTTCGAGTCCGCACGCAAGTGGGGCTTTGTGGCCATCAGGGAAGAGCTTACACGGCTGCGCGCGCACGCACCGAAGCATCTGGAAGGCCGCTATGACATCAGCCCCAGCCTGGCAACTATGGCCTGATGCGCGCAAACGCTTTGGCTTTTCAGCCTGCCTATGCAGTTCCGGGCTTACAACCTGTGCTCAGCTTCGTATTTTCCATCCAATCCGGTCAATTCCCCTCGGCCGGGCCGCGCCTTAAGGCCTGCCCCGTTCCGAAGGCGGAATCATGAAAATTCTACAGGTTAACATCACCTTCACCGCGATCACGTAGAACTCGTCTTGGGTGTATAAATGGGTGGTGTGATGGACGGGCAATCAAATGCCAGGCCAGTCATCATCAAGCGGAAGAAAGTCGTGCAAGGCGGCGGTCACCACGGTGGGGCGTGGAAAGTGGCCTATGCTGACTTCGTGACGGCCATGATGGCCTTCTTCATGCTGATGTGGCTGTTGAATGCAACGACGGAAAAGCAACGGAAAGGTCTGGCTGATTATTTCAGCCCGACGATTCCTATCAACCGCATCTCTGGTGGCGGCGATGGCGCCTTCAGCGGTAATAGCGTGTTCACGGAAGGCGAAATGCCTGGGAATGGGACAATGATTGCGAATGCACCGTCTGCTTCGCAGGAAAAGAGCGATGGCGAAGCCGGCGGTCCTTCCGCCAGCGAGGCAGAGGCCCAATCCGCCGAGATTACGAAAGCGCTGACCGCCCGAAGCGGCGAAAGCATGACGATGGAGCGAGCCTTGCGCCATGTCGTGACCAAGGTCACGGATGAAGGGTTGGTGATCGAAATCTTCGATCTGGATGATATGCCCCTTTTTGACGGCATTACCTCCACGCCCCAGCCCGTCACGCGTGATATTGCAGGGCTCTTGGCAGAAGTTCTGTCGATCACGCGCAATGAGCTGGCAGTCAATGGACATGTCCGGTCTTTCCCGATCACGTTGATCGACAACCCGGCATGGGCCATGTCTTCGGCACGCGCGCAGGTGATGCGGACGCTCTTGCAAGAGGCGGGAATCGATTCGGAACGAATTACGCGCATCAGTGGCTTTGCAGATCGTAAACCCGTTACAGCCAATCCAATGGCTGTCCGAAACAACCGTCTAGAGGTCATTTTGCTACGCCGAAATCGATAGCCCCGCATAAAACACAGGAAGGTCAGATCAAGTTTTAGCTATTAGCATGATCTTAAGGCGCTGGATGCAGTTTAGGCCCTGACTAAGGGTCGAAGCAGCAGAAGGGTGCTATTACATGACGATTTCCTCCGCGCTTACGGCCGAGAGGCCGGTGCGGTGAAGGGCTATCGCC
>CALEMZ010000122.1 GCA_937910975.1 uncultured Pseudorhodobacter sp.
CGGAGCCATGCCGCCCGTGACGATCAGGGCAACCCCCCCGCGTGCGCGTGTCGCATAAAACTCCGCTACTCGGTTCCAATCCCCGGACTCCTCCAGGCCGGTGTGCATGGACCCCATCAGCACCCGGTTTGGCAGGGTCACAAACCCCAGATCAAGCGGCTCAAGAAGATGTGGATACTGCGTCATGGTGGACTCCGTGATTTACCCCGGACCATGCCGCAGATAAGCTGGGCTGTCACCCTCAACGCCACGTCACGTCACAGGCGCGGAAACCAAGCCCCGCTTACGCCCGGCCCCGGCTTTCTTTTCGGCAAAAATATCCCGGGGGTGAATGGGCCGTAAGGCCCAGAGGGGGCAGCGCCCCCTTGCCCCGATCTCAGCCCACGGTTTCCAAACAATGCCGCCGAAACGCCCGTTTGAGCATATCCAGCTCGGCGCGCAGCAGGTCCATCTCGGCGCGCACATCATCTTCCATCGCAACCCCGGTGATGATGGTGAAATGGCCCAACTTATCCCCGCTCACCGCATCGCGGATCAAGAAGGTTTGCACCCCTTCGGACAATACTTCCACCGGAATTGGAACGCGCACGGCCCAATCACCAAGGCGGTCGGGTATTTCGGTGATACTCATCCCTGCAACCGGCGCTTCCAGATGCAACACCTCCAGCAAGGGCTGGCCACCGGCCCCGCTGAGCACCCCTTCCCAAACGCCTGCGCGCAACCGCGTCTTGATAAGCTTGGCTTCACCCATGTCGCTGCCCCAATCCTGTCGTCATCACAAGTCGGCCCTTGGCCTGCGTGAGAAGGTCACATCCCGCAAAATGATCTGGTTCATCTCTGGCCCTTCAAAGATCAGATCGACCCAAATCCGCTCCACCCGCTTTTCGTTCATTTTAGTATAGGCAAGGTCAAATTCCACCTTTACCTCTTCTTCATTCAGCGGCAATTCCCGAACAATCTGTTCGACATTGGGGCCGTGCTTGATGTTCAGCCGCGCAAAAATCTCCAGCGACTTTTCCATCTCTACAATCGCATCCAGACGGATCAAATGCGTCAACAACAGGCCTTCTACCGCATCTTCGGGCAGTTCCAGTACCAGCGACAGGAACGACCCGTCAAAACGAAACACATCCATCCTTACACCAAAGGGGGCGAGATCGGATTCGCGGGTGTTGCGGATCTGGCGCAGGGTCAATTCACTGCTGCGGCAATCGTGAAACACGGTCGCCCCGTCGCAAATCATCGTCTTGTTCAACACGCTGGAAAAACCGGGCACAGGGATCGGCCCTTTCCATAGGGTGGGCCGCCAGGCCCAATCAGTACCCATCGGCTTGCGGATCGCGTTGGAGCCGATGACCGGCAGCGCCAGCTGATGCTCGGCCGAATGGATCACCCGATCCAAATTCCGACGCAAGGAAAGCGCCTGCCCACGGTAACGCCGCAAGCTCTCCAGGTCCAAACCGCCCGCAAGATCAGCAAGCTTACGCCAGCGCCGCAGCAAGCTGCGATGCATCAGCTTGTCGATCAGACGAACCCCTAGTTTTACCATTCGCGCTTCTGTCTCTTTGGTTAAGGCCAATCAAATTGTTGACCATATGGAAACTATTCCTTTTATTTACGCAAACTCGTTAAGACTCCAGCCAAAGCGTAGCGGTTAACAAAAAAATAGCACTGCAAGCCTGAATCTTACGGGAGATTTGCGCCGCGCATGGCCCGTACAAAGCGCCCGATCAGCCGCTGGCCTTCAGTTATGGACATTGCCTCTCCGTGCCGCGGTCGCACCGACAAGGTAATCAAACGGCCATCGATCTGCATCAACGCCCGCCATGAATCACCTGAACGGCCATTGCTTTCGCGGGTTAGGCGCAACACTACGGCACCCGAAACATCCGTCACCTCATGCACACTGATCAGGTCGCGATTGCCCGCACCGCGCAGAGCGCTTTGTCCCTCAACTGTCTCAAAATATGGACGCAACACCGATGCGGCCAGGCTGATCCCTTCGGAACTGCCCGCCTCGCCAATGGTTGTTGCCAGAATCGGCCCCGGCATCCCGCTGCACGGTGCAAGAGCGGCAAACTCCGCCTCTCCGACGCGCTGGCGCGAGTCTTGAACCGGGCAAAACCCCGAGGGCCCGGTTACCTTTAGCCCGGCCAAAATAATGGAGGCGGGCGGCTCACCTTGTCCGCCTCCATTATCATTGGACGTCAGCCCCGTCCCTATATCGGACACAACGCAACCCGATAGCAGGAACGAGGCAAGAACCGCTTTACTGATCCATGTAGACATGGCGCTCTTCTCGCGCGCCGGGATGGGTAACCGCGCCAAGGCGCGCGCCACCGACCAGTCGGGAATATTTCCACAAAGCGCCGCTATCATATTCGGTCTGGCGCGGGCCTTTCCAGTTGGCTTTGCGATCCGCCAGCTCTTCATCACTCAGCGCAACGGAAAGCTCGCCCGTGATTGCATTGAGCGTGATCACGTCGCCGTTTTGCAGCAGTGCGATTGGCCCACAATGCGCGGCCTCAGGGCCAACATGGCCCACGCAGAACCCGCGCGTCGCACCCGAGAAACGGCCATCTGTGATTAGCGCCACTTTCTTGCCCATGCCCTGGCCCGACAAAGCCGCCGTGGTTGAAAGCATCTCGCGCATACCGGGGCCTCCGGACGGGCCTTCGTTGCGGATGACGAGAACCTCGCCCTGCTCATACTGGCGCGCCTTCACGGCCTCAAACGCGTCTTCCTCGCATTCAAACACACGCGCCGGACCGATAAAGACCTGCTCTTCTTGGGTCATGCCCGCGACCTTCACAATCGCACCTTCGGGGGCCAGATTGCCCTTGAGGCCAACAACGCCCCCCGTTTTGGTGATCGGTGTCGAAACGGGATGAATCACGCGGCCATCAGCCTCACCCTGAATAAGGTCCAATTCCTCGCCCATCGAGCGGCCAGAGACGGTCATGCAATCCTCATGAAGCAGCCCTGCCTTGCGCAGTTCTTTCATCACAATCGGTACGCCGCCTACTTCATACATGTCTTTGGCCACAAACCGGCCGCCCGGCTTCAGGTCCACGAAATAAGGCGTGTCGCGGAAAATTTCGCAGACATCAAACAGGTCGAAATCAATCCCGGCCTCATGCGCGATGGCAGGCAAATGCAGCCCTGCGTTGGTAGAGCCGCCCGTGCAAGCCACGATGCGCGCGGCGTTTTCCAGCGATTTGCGCGTCACGATATCCCGCGGGCGGATGTTTCTTTCGATCAACTTCATCACGGCGACACCCGAGGCTTCACCATATTGGTCGCGGCTCTCATACGGTGCGGGCGCACCTGAAGAGTTCAGCAGCGCAAGCCCGATTGCCTCGGATACGCAGGCCATGGTGTTGGCGGTGAACTGGCCACCACATGCGCCCGCCGAAGGGCAGGCCACACGCTCCAGAATTTCAAGCTCGGCATCCGTCATGTTGCCCGCCTGATGCTGACCCACGGCTTCAAACACGTCTTGCACGGTCACATCCTTGCCGTTCAAGCGGCCCGGCAGGATAGAGCCGCCATAGATAAACACCGAAGGAGTATTGAGCCGCACCATCGCCATCATCATCCCCGGCAGGGATTTGTCGCAGCCTGCAAGGCCGACAAGCGCATCATAGCAATGGCCGCGCATCGTCAGCTCCACAGAGTCCGCAATCGCCTCGCGGGACGCCAAAGAAGAGCGCATGCCCTCATGCCCCATCGCGATGCCATCGGTTACGGTGATGGTGGTAAATTCGCGCGGAGTACCACCGCCCTTTTTCACGCCGCCCTTCACCGATTGCGCCTGACGGTTCAGCGAGATGTTGCACGGTGCCGCCTCGTTCCAGCAAGTCGCCACGCCGACCCAAGGCTGGTGGATCTCCTCTTCAGTGATCCCCATGGCATAGAAGTAAGACCGATGCGGCGCGCGCGAGGGCCCCTCGGTCACATGGCGGGACGGGAGTTTGGATTTGTCGAAACGCAGGTTGGTCATGGATGGTCCTCCGAAAGATCGCTTAGCAAAGGGATAAAGCTGTGGCACGCAAGGGGCAAGACGCGATTGCAAGGCGTTTGGCCTGCGCATAGGGTTTGGGCAACGAAAGGGTCGGAATGCGCGCTGTTACCTCGCTTGATTTGCTGGAAAAGCTGGGCAAAACCCGGTTGTCGCGGCATTTCTTCGCACGAGACTTCCTCTATTCCGAGATCGGGAATTTTCACGTGATCCCGAACCTGCCTGAGGATACAGAGCTGTTCGTCGCCGCAGGGCAAGCGCTTTGCGCCCAATTGCTGGACCCGCTGGTCGAAACCTTCGGGCCGATTGCGGTTCGTTCGGCCTATCGCAGCCCCACGGTCAATCAGTTCGGGAATGAAAATGATCTGAAATGCGCGCGGAACGCGGCGAATTATGCGGGCCATATCTGGGATCGCCGCGACGGTGCGGGGCGAATGGGGGCGTGCGTTTCGGTTGTGGTAACGTGGTTTGCGGATCAATATAATCAGGGGCGCGACTGGCGGGATCTGGCGTGGTGGGTCCATGATCATCTGCCATATTCCGAGATGTGGTTTTTCCCCTCCAATGCCGCCTTCAACCTGACATGGCGCGAGGGGCCTGCGCGGACGATCTCGTCTTATATGGCCCCGCGTGGCAAGCTGCTTGCGGCAGGGGCCGAACCGGGGGAGGGTCTGGTCACGCGCCGCGTCCGTTATGCCGATTTTCCGCCCTTCCGGGGCATTTCTTACCCCGCCATTCCAGCCCGCTGAGTCAAAGCCAAGGATTGAACCATGCCCGATTACGCCACCCTCGCCGCCAGCCTTTCGGGCCAGCCAGAGCTTTATTCGATGCTGTTTCGGACAGCAGCGCTGGAGGGGGCGCTGGAACTTTCGCCCCTTCTCGCGGCATGTGACAGCCGGGTTCAGGCGCGACTTGGATCGGTAGATCAGGGTTTGCTGCGGGCCATTCTGCGTGCCGGGGCGGGATTGGAAGCCGTGGCGGGCGCGGGGGCAATCGTGACCCATCTGAAATCCGCCACCCCGGCCCCGGTCTTTCGCCCCGAGATCGGCGCGGGCCCCAGCATAGCTTTGCCAACGGGTGGGCAGCGGCCCGACATGCCCGCCTTTTCGGACCGGGCATTCGATACGTGGTTCGCCGCACAGGCTGCGCCCTACGGCCTCGGTTTATATGGAGAGAACCGGACGGTCTATGCGTCCGATCAATTCGCGGACATGGCGAGCCATGAGCGGCGGACAGTACATCTGGGCATCGATATCTTTGCCCCGGCGGGGACCCCGGTTTATGCGCCCCTGGCAGGCAAGGTACGGCACCTTACCTATCAGGCGGACCCGCTGGATTATGGGAATGTCTTGATTTTGGAACATGATGACGGCCCCACCCCTTACTTCACGCTTTATGGGCATCTGGGGGGCAGCCTACCCGATTTATTGGCAGAGGGGGACCGGGTGGCGCCGGGGGATATGATCGCCCATCTGGGGGATTGGCACGAAAACGGCGGTTGGTCCCCGCATCTGCATTTTCAGGCCATGACCTCGATGCTGGAACAGAGAGAGGGCAATTTCTTTGGCGTGGGCCATGCCAGCCTTTGGGAGGTTTGGACGCAGATATGTCCCGATCCGAACCTGATCTTGAAGCTTGATGTGACACGGTTCCAGACTTGAACACTAATGTAGGCTTGCGCGGATAATTTTATAACTATTTGTTTTGGCTATATTTTCAAATCCTATACTCGGCGGCGCCTCAAATCCACGAGATAAAACGCCTAGAAATAACTGCGTACTAGTGCACTGGAAACCAATGCCCATCCATCGGCTACAACAAAAAAGGCCAGTTTAAACGGCATGGACACGACCGCCGGCGGAACCATCATCATCCCCATGGACATTAGAACGGCAGCCACAACCAGATCGATAATCAAAAAGGGAAGATAGATCAGAAACCCGATTTCAAACGCCTTTTGAATCTCTGATAGTAGAAATGACGGTACCAGCAGCGACAATGAAGCTTCAAGCGGCGAGCTTGCTTCTCCCGGACGAAGCGCTTGCATTGTAGCGAAGGTGTCAGGATCCATCCGCGCCGCCATGAAGACCCGGAACGGGGCCATTGTGGCGGCGAAACCCTCTTCAAATCCAATCGTATTCGCACTCAAGGGTTCTATTCCCTTGAGCCAAGCCTCGGTAAACACCGGGTCCATCACATACCAAGTCAGGAAAAGCGCCAAGCTAACAATGAGCATGTTAGGCGGCGACTGCTGCAACCCGATGGCTTGGCGCAGAATCGACAACACAGTGACAATAAAGGGAAAGCAAGTGACCATGATTGCCAACCCGGGCACCAGGCTTAGCACTGTGACCAATGCCAAAAGCTGGACCGCCCGCCCCGAAAGCGATGCGCCATCGCCTAAGTCCAATGTCATTTGCTGGGAGAATGCTGGGGCGGAAAAAACCGCCAAGGCCAGAATGGCCCCAACCAGCATTTTTCTCATAGCCCACCCCGCAGGTTCACAACTTCGGTCAGACGGCGCCAAAAAGGCCAAGAGATAGCTAACAACCGTATGCTCGCAGATGTACCCAAAGCAGATGTGATCATCGTCAACCCAACCCATTTTGCCGTTGCCCTTCAATGGGATAGAAGCTCAGGGCGCGCGCCGCTTTGTGTAGCCAAAGGTGTAGACGAAATTGCAGCGCGAATCCGCGAAAGGGCCATTGAGGCTGGTATTCCTCTGCATTCGGACCCCCCGACAGCGCGATTGCTCTATTCGAACCTTGAAATCGGGCAGGAAGTTCACCCGGATCATTACCGCGCCGTCGCGGCAGCAATCCGTTTTTCCGAAGCCATGCGCCAAAAGATGCGCCAGTCGAACGGGTATTCAAAGTGACCAGAGCAACCGAGTTCGCGCGCTTACAAAAGTTGTCCACAATGATTTTGGACCAAAAGCTGGCGATCCTACAAGATCGGGCAGCAAAGCGCGGCGCAAGCCTGAAGAGGCT
>CALEMZ010000123.1 GCA_937910975.1 uncultured Pseudorhodobacter sp.
CGACAATTTCCTGCGTTCTCTCCTGATAAACTTTTGAAATGCGATTGCCCTGATGCAGGGGTAAGCCGCCTTCCCACGCCTACAAAACCGTGCCAGTTTAACGTGAAACAACCAAAAGGCCCCACGCTCATGCCCATCGCCTCTTGGCTCCGCTCCTTGTTTCCCAGCCTTACCATAACCCCGAACCCAAGCAGCGCCCCGCAAGATGGCGCGGTCCTTGAGGTAAGCCGCTTGGAAAATGCCGAGGTCCGCGCCAATTTGGAACCTGACCCCGAAGCCATCGATCATGGTGTGCGGATGCATATCGCCGCCCATGACCCGGCATTCCCTGACAAACGCGAAGCCGCCGTCAATACCATACTTGCCGCTATTGATACGGTGGCGCGGGCGCATGGCTTTACCACCAAGGCGAAATCATGGGCCAAGGAGGGACCGCTTGGCACCGTATCCCTACACCTGCAGCGCAGCCGCTATGGCTTTGAATGCTATATCCATCTTGGGTTTCAACCCAACTCAGACGAGGGGCGCGGCCCTTGGGCGCAGGATGATTTTGTGCGCCTTGGGCGGTTTTACCCAACGAATATTCTCGCCACAGAAGAGCCCGACGCGCTGATGTATCTTGATGTGGTGAGCAATGCCGAAACGCTGAACGAACCGATGGAAATTCTCGCGAATCACGCCTTACCTTGGCTTATGGCCCAACTGGAAAATCCTGAGGCGCACGCGCTGCCGTTCCTGTCCGGCCCAAGAGCTGCGCCCTGATCCTTGCTTAGCCCCGCTCCAGCGCGATATATCCAGACCCATATCCAGCCTCAGCCACCGCCGAGGCATTGCGGCCTTCAAGCGCCAGCAACAACAGCACCGTCAGTGCCATCATCGTGCACAACCGCCCAACGGGCAGGCGCTTGCGATCTTTTGGAATGTCTAAACATATATCCATATGCACCCAATACACCAAGTCGGCCCATATTTCGCCATATTCTTGCCGCAAATCCATAAACAGCCCGTTTCCAAATGCGAAACAGGCCCCCACGGCTCTTTTGAAAGCCAAACTGAATCCCCCCGCTGGCAGACTTCCCCTTTCCGGCCCAATACGCTAATCCATGCGCCAAGCGCATTCCAAAGAGGCACCGCCATGAAATTTACCCTGTCCTGGCTCAAGGATCATCTGGAAACAGAAGCATCCTTGGATGATATCCTCTTTGCTCTTACCGATCTGGGGCATGAGGTGGAAGGCGTGGAGAACCCTGCCGATACGCTTGGTGCTTTCCGTATCTGCCGAGTGATCGAGGCGGTGCAGCACCCCAACGCGGACCGTCTGCGCCTGTGTCGGGTGGAAACCTATCCCAACGGCCCCGACGGCAAGGCCGAAGAGGTTCAGGTTGTCTGTGGCGCGCCCAATGCCCGCACCGGGCTTGTGGGCGTGTTTGCCCCCGTCGGCACCCATGTTCCCGGCACCGGGGTGGATCTGAAACCCGGCAATATTCGCGGAGTGGATTCAAACGGAATGCTATGTTCGGAACGCGAGCTGATGCTCTCGGACGATCATGATGGCATCATCGATTTGCCCGAGGATGCGCCCCTAGGTCAGCGTTTCATTGACTATCGCGGCCTGAATGACCCGATGATCTATGTGAAAATCACCCCCAACCGCCCCGATGGCCTGGGCGTGCGCGGCCTCGCGCGTGATCTTGCTGCGCGTGGCTTGGGTACACTCAAAGCGTTGGAAATTGCCGAGGTAGCGGGCAGCTTCCCTTGCCCCATTCGCGTGCAGATTGATGCTGATCTGAAAACCAAAGCCGCCCCGCATTTCACCGGGCGCCTGATCCGTGGCGTGAAAAACGGCGCCTCGCCCGCGTGGATGCAGGCCCGCCTGCGCGCCATCGGGCTGCGCCCCATTTCGACGCTGGTTGATATCACCAACTATTTCACCATGGGCCTCAACCGCCCACTCCACGTGTTTGACGCGGCCAAGGTGGCGGGCAATCTGCGCATCCGCCCCGCCGTGGAAGGCGAAACCCTGCTGGCGCTGGACGGTAAAACCTATGCCCTGCGCCCCGGCCAAATGGTCATCGCCGATGATAACGGCCCCGAATCCCTTGCGGGCATCATGGGCGGCGAGCATTCCGGCTGCACAGAAGACACCACCGATGTGTTTCTCGAATCCGCCTATTGGGATCCGATCACCACCGCCACCACGGGACGCGCGCTGAAAATCAACTCCGACGCGCGCTATCGGTTTGAACGTGGCGTGGACCCGGCCTTCACCCTTCCCGGCCTGCATCTTGCCACCCAAATGATCCTTGACCTGTGCGGCGGCGAAGCCTCGGACGTGGTCGTGGATGGCGCGGCCATCGATACCATCCGTCATTTTAAATTTGACCCCGCGCGCACAGGCTCGTTGGTGGGCATGGATATTTCCGAGGCCCAGCAGCGCCAAACCCTCACCGCGCTTGGCTTTGCGCTAAGCGGCAATCTGGCAACGCCCCCGACATGGCGCCCCGATGTGCAGGGCGAGGCTGATCTGGTCGAGGAGATTGCGCGCGTCGCCTCGCTCTCGAAACTCGTCGGCAAACCGCTGCCCCGCGCACGGGCCGGCGTGCCTGCCCCCATTCTGACCGCCGCCCAAATCCGCGAACGCGCGGCACGGCGCACATTGGCCGCCTTGGGCTATAACGAATGCGTCACCTACAGCTTCATCGACCATAAATCCGCGACCCTCTTTGGTGGCGGGGCGGATGCCGTGCGCGTCGATAACCCCATTTCCTCCGAGATGTCGCACCTGCGCCCCGACCTGCTGCCCGGCCTTCTGCGCGCCGCCGCCCGCAATCAGGCCCGCGGATTTATGGATATGCAACTGGCCGAGGTCGGCCCCGCCTTCAGCGGCGGCGAGCCCGGCGAGCAGCACACCCAAGCCACCGGCATCCTCATCGGACATATCGCGCCCCGCGATCCCTTCGGCTCCCGCCGCCCGGTTGATATCTATGACGCCAAAGCCGATGCCGAAGCCGTTCTCGCCGCCCTCGGCGCGCCCGCCCGCGTGCAAATCAACCGCAAGCTGCCCGCATGGTTCCATCCGGGCCGCGCCGGCACCATCGCGCTGGGGCCAAATATCTTGGCTACCTACGGTGAGATTCACCCGAAAATTCTGATAGACATGGATATCAAAGGCCCCGCTATGGGCTTCACCATCTATCCCGCCAATGTCCCGCTGCCCAAAGCGAAAACCACCACCCGCCCGGCGCTGGCGCTCAATGATCTGCAAGCGGTCGAACGCGATTTCGCCTTCGTCGTGGATCAGTCGGTCGAGGCCCTCACCGCAATCAACGCCGCCACCGGGGCCGACAAAACCCTGATCGAAAGCGTCCACCTGTTTGATCAGTTCATGGGCGAAAAGGCCGAGACACAGATGGGCGCGGGCAAGAAATCCATCGCGCTCACCGTGCGCCTGCAACCCACCACCGCCACCCTGACCGATAAGGAAATCGAGGCCGTCAGCGCCAAGATCATCGAAAAGGTCAGCAAAGCCACCGGCGGCACCCTTCGCGGCTAAGATAGGTTACCCATGTCCAATATCTCCTCGCTTTTCGTCACGCGCCTCTACCGCGCCACCCTCACCGAATTCGGTGACAAGATCAGCGCGGATGAGTTGGAAAGCGCCTGCCTTGGCACTGCTGAGGATGATGAGGCTGGCCAGAACTGGTGCGTGGAAAATGACTTCCCCGGCTACACCAGCTATGCCTCGCTGGATGATCTGCCCTGGCGCGACCCGGTTTTCAAAGCCGTGGCCAAGGCGCTCGACAAACACGTCGCCGCCTTTGCAGCGGACCTCGAATTCAATCTCGACGGCAAGAAACTGAAGCTCGATTCACTCTGGATCAACATCCTGCCGCATGGCGGTATCCACACCTCGCATATCCACCCGCATAGCGTGATCAGCGGCACCACTTACGTCGCCATGCCCGAAGGGGCGAGCGCCCTCAAATTCGAAGACCCGCGCTCGCAAATGATGATGGCGGCCCCCACCCGGCTGGCCGATGCCCGCGAAGATATGCGCAGCTTCATCTACGTCAAACCGCAGGTTGGCGATATCTTGCTCTGGGAAAGCTGGCTGCGCCACGAAGTCCCGATGAACATGGCCGAGGATGACCGCATCAGCGTCAGCTTCAACTACAGCTGGGGCTAACGTCGCTACCTTTCGTGCTCCCCAGAGACCAATCCCGCTGCAATTCA
>CALEMZ010000124.1 GCA_937910975.1 uncultured Pseudorhodobacter sp.
GCGTGCGCTATATATTGGAACTGGCACGGCGCAGGCAGACCACGGGCGACGCGCGGGCGGGCGAAAGCCTGAATTCCGGGATCGAGCATCTGAATGGAGCCATTCAAGAGGTGCGCCGTATCAGCCGTGATCTGCGCCCCGGTGTGCTGGATGATCTGGGCCTTGGCCCAGCCCTGCAGTCGCTGGCCAAGGAGTTTGGTGACCGCACCGGAATCGAAGTGGAGTTCGAAACCGTGGTCTTCCGCAACCGGCTCGATCAGGACGCCAAGATTGCACTTTACCGCATCGCGCAAGAGGCGCTGACCAATGTGGAACGACACTCCGGCGCCAGCAAGGTAGCCCTTTTGGTGCGGGGCACGAAATCGGGGGCTATCATGCGGATTCAGGACAACGGGCGCGGCATGCCCGCTAATCCGGCCGAGGCACCGGGGCTGGGCTTGCGCAATATGGCCGAGCGTATGGAACGGTTGGATGGCACATTACGGATAATGTCTACCAAGGCCGGAACACTGATTGAAGCGCAGGTGCCTTTAACGCATATGCTCCCCCCAGTCAGCACAATAAAGGTAAGCGCATGACATCTCCTATCCGTGTTTTGATTGTAGATGATCACCCGATGGTCGCCCAAGGTATCCGCGCCATTCTGGAAACCTATGATGATATTGAGGTGGTCGGCACCTTATGTAACGGGCGCGAGGCGATTGAGCAGATCAGCGCGCTGGACCCGGATGTGATGTTGCTGGACCTGAACATGCCGCAGGTCACCGGGCTGAACGCTACCGAGATCATTCTGGAAAAGCGGCCCGATACCCGCATCTTGATCCTCTCGATGCATGACAGCCCGGAATATATCGCGACCGCGATGAGCCACGGGGCAATGGGATATTTGCTCAAAGATGTACCGACCGAGGAGATCAAACAGGCCATTGACGCAGTGATGGCAGGCCACCGATATCTTTGTGCCGGGGCCGCCAGCGCGATCAAACCGGCCAGCGAAGGCGCGCGGGAGGCTTTAACCAGCCGTGAGCAGACGATTTTGCTGGAACTGGCGCAGGGCAGATCCAACAAAGAGGTGGCGCTGTCGCTGGATATCTCGGTCCGCACGGTTGAAACCCATCGCAAGAACATCAAGCGCAAACTGGGCATCGCCTCCACCGCCGGGCTGACGCGCTATGCCATGGAGCATGGGGTGCTGCAGGGGACCGGAAATTAAACCGTTTTGGGTGGGGCGGATGGCAATAAGTTCAACGTGGTATACTGTGCTGCGGAAGATTGAGGCGATACAGTTGCATTTTGCGTCAAGCAGACCAGCAGGAACGCCCCGTTACGTCTCTATTTTTGCGCTTATTCCCAAGTAGCCACCAAAACTCGCAACTTTCAGAAATATTATTCGCATCAAACGACACTTTATTCCGGTTTTTGGCGGTTGACGCGCCTTTCGGCCCGCCATAAGGTCGCTCGGAACTTAGGGGTAGCACATGCACGATCTCGTCGTCGTCATTATTAAAAGGCGCATGGGCCGGTAACGGAAAACCCTTCCCAAACCCATGCGCCCCCGATTAACCCCGGGGGCTTTTTGTTGCGATAGGGCCGCCCATAGGGCGGCAACAAAGGAAAAGATACGATGGCACAGGTGATGACTGGCGCGGAAATGGTGGTTCAGGCCCTGAAGGATCAGGGCGTGGAGGTGGTCTTTGGCTACCCCGGTGGCGCTGTCCTTCCCATTTATGATGCTATTTTTCAGCAAAATGACATTCGCCACATTTTGGTCCGCCATGAGCAAGGGGCCGTGCATATGGCCGAGGGTTATGCCCGCTCAACCGGAAAACCCGGTGTGGTGCTGGTAACCTCTGGCCCCGGTGCAACCAATGCGGTGACGGGCCTGACCGACGCGCTGATGGATAGTATTCCACTGGTGGTTCTGACAGGCCAGGTGCCGACCTTCATGATTGGCACCGATGGCTTTCAAGAAGCCGATACCGTGGGCATCACCCGGCCCTGCACCAAGCACAATTGGCTGGTGAAGGATACCGCCAATCTGTCCGAGGTCATCCATCAGGCGTTTCATGTCGCCACCCATGGCCGCCCCGGCCCGGTGTTGATCGATATTCCCAAGGATGTGCAATTCGCCACTGCCGAATACACCCCCATCCCCAAAGCCAAGGTGTCGCATTATCAGCCACGTTTGAAGGGCGATATGGAGGCCATCACCCGCATGGTGGAGATGATGGAAACCGCCGAGCGCCCGGTGTTTTACACGGGTGGCGGCGTCATTAACTCTGGGCCGGGCGCAAGCCAGTTGCTGCGTGAATTCGTGGAGGCGACCGGCTTTCCCATCACCTCGACCCTGATGGGGTTGGGCAGCTATCCGGCAAGCGGCAAGCATTGGCTGGGCATGTTGGGGATGCATGGCACTTATGAGGCCAACCTTGTGATGCATGGCTGCGATCTGATGCTCAATATCGGCGCGCGGTTTGATGACCGGATCACCGGGCGGCTTGCCGATTTCAGCCCCAATAGCCGCAAGGTACATGTGGATATTGATGCCTCCAGCCTCAACAAGGTGATCCGGGTGGATGTTCCAATTTTGGGCGATGTGGGCCACGTGCTGGAAGACGCACTGCGGCTGTGGAAGGCACGGGGCCGCAAGGTCAACAATGCGGGTCTAGAGAAGTGGTGGAAGCAGATCGACGAATGGCGGACAGTGAATTGCCTTCACTATCAAGGCTCTGACACCATCATCAAGCCGCAATATGCCTTGCAACGTCTGGAAGCCCTGACCAAGGGGATGGACCGCTATATCACCACCGAAGTTGGCCAGCACCAGATGTGGGCAGCGCAATATCTTGGCTTTGAAGACCCTAACCGCTGGATGACAAGCGGCGGATTGGGGACCATGGGCTATGGCTTGCCCGCCTCGATCGGGGTGCAAATCGCACATCCAGACGCTTTGGTGATCAACGTCGCGGGCGAGGCGAGTTGGTTGATGAATATGCAAGAAATGGGCACCGCAATGCAATTCCGCGCGCCCGCCAAGCAGTTCATCCTCAACAACGAACGTCTTGGTATGGTGCGCCAGTGGCAAGAATTGCTGCACGGTGAGCGCTATTCGCAAAGCTGGTCGGAAAGCCTGCCCGACTTCGTGAAACTGGCAGAAGCTTTTGGCTGCAAGGGGATCAAATGCTCGGACCCCAAGGATCTGGATGATGCCATCATGGAGATGATCAGATATGACGGGCCGGTGATTTTCGACTGTCGGGTCGAAAAGCATGAGAATTGCTTCCCCATGATCCCGTCTGGCAAGCCGCATAATGAAATGCTTTTGGGCAATGCCGATACCCAGGGCGTGATCGGTGCCAGTGGTGCTGTTCTGGTCTGAGGGACCGCCAAGTTGAAAGCGCCGGGGGCTTCTCCCCCGGCACCCCGTAAAGTATTTTGCCAACGATGAAAGGGCGCAAAGATGTCACCGCTCAATATCCAACAAGGTTCCACGAGCCATTCGGCCTATGATCTGCGCGACCCCAACGCCATGGTGATTGAACAGCATACATTGGCGGTGCTGGTTGACAACGAAAGCGGGGTTTTGGCCCGTGTGATCGGTTTGTTTTCAGGTCGGGGTTATAACATCGACAGCCTGACCGTGGCGGAGGTGGACCATGCAGGCCATCGCAGCCGGATCACCATTGTCACGCGTGGCACGCCGCAGGTGATTGAGCAGATCAAGGCGCAACTGGGCCGGATTGTGCCGGTGCATGAGGTGCATGACTTGACGGTTGAGGGGCCGTCGGTGCAGCGCGAGTTGGCGCTGTTCAAGGTCGCGGGCAAGGGCGATATGCGGATTGAAGCCCTGCGATTGGCCGAGATTTTCCGGGCTAATGTGGTGGACAGCACCTTGGAAAGCTTTGTCTTTGAGATGACAGGCACACCAGAAAAGATTGATGCTTTTGCGGAGTTGATGCGCCCCTTGGGTCTGCGCGAAATTGCACGCACGGGTGTGGCGGCATTGGCGCGCGGGGCCTGATCTTGCAGATTGCCCCACTGTCGCTGGATCGACGGGTAAAATGAACAGGTGCGGGTCGCTATTTGGCGGCCCGCATTCTTTTGACGTTTCGCGCCTGCCCTGCCTTAGCGGCCTTCGAATTGCGCAGGCCGCTTTTCGAGAAAGGCAATGACGCCCTCTTTGAAGTCATGCGTCAGCCCACAAGCCCCCTGCAGCTGCGCCTCAAGCGTGAGTTGCTGATCGAGTGTGTTGCCATGGCTGGCGCGGATGGCGGTTTTCACGGCCTTATAGGCGGCGGTCGGGCCGGAGGCCAGATGGGTCGCCCGGGCTTGCCAATGGCCTGTAAATTCGGCGTCCGGGATGGATTGGTAGATCATCCCCCATTCGGCGGCCTGATCGGCGCTGATCTTATCGGCGAAAAGGGCTGCCCCCATCGCACGCGCCGCCCCAATTTGGCGGGGCAACCAATAGGTGCCGCCAGCATCAGGGATCAGCCCGATCCGGGTGAAGGCCTGGATGAAGCTGGCCGATTGCGCCGCGATCACCACATCAGCGGCAAGCGCAAGGTTGGCCCCCGCCCCGGCAGCAGCCCCATTCACCGCCGAGATCGTCGGGATCGGGCTGTCATAAATCGCGCGCAGCAGGGGTTCGTATTCGTCGCGCAGCGTCCGCTCCAGATCAATATTGGCGATCCTGGCGCGGTCGCCCAGATCCTGACCCGAGCAAAAGGCGCGCCCTGCCCCCGTCATCACCAGCGCGCGGGCGGTCCGGCCGGCCGCCTTGACCGCATGCAGCAATTCGGCCCGCATCTGGGTGGAAAGCGCATTCATCACCTCTGGTCGGTTCAGGGTGATGACACCCAGACCGTTGGCTTCGTCATAGGTGATAGTTTCATAAATCATGCGCTACATCCTTCAATGTCCGCGCGCAGCATAGCGGGCGGGGCGCCACAGAAAAGCGAAACAACGCGTCACTTTTTCAGAATTTCAGCCAGACGCTTTTCTTCCTCGGGCGAAAGCATCTCCGAGGTGCTTTCATTGCCTGCGCGACGGCGGCGCAGGTAGCTGCCCGCAACCGCCCCGCCGACCAGCAGCATCAACGGCCCCGCGATCCACAAGATCAGGTTCGCGCCCTTGGAGGTTGGGTTCAGCAGCACATATTCGCCGTAACGATCAACGATATAGGCAATCGCGGCCTCATCGCTATCGCCCTCCACAAGCCGCTCACGCAACAAAAGCCGCAGGTCGCGGGCCAGTTCGGCATTGCTGTCGTCGATATTCTCATTGCGGCAGACAAGGCAGCGCAGGTCTTTGGAGAGCGTGCGGGCGCGGGTTTCCAGCGCCGGGTCTGATAAAACCTCATCGGGTTGGACCGCCAGAACGGGCGTAGCAATGAGGGCGAGGGCAAGGCTGAGCGCGCGGATCATTCGGCAGGCACCGCCTCGACCCGGGGCGCGCGCGTGCCAGCGGCAATACGATAGCGTCGGTCCGCGAGGCTGATAATGCCGCCAAGCGCCATGAGCAACGCCCCGCCCCAAATCCAATTGGCAAAGGGCTTGAAATAGCTGCGCACGGCCCAAGAACCATCGTCTTGCGCATCGCCAATCACCAGATAGAGATCGCGGGTAAATCCGTAATCGATTCCTGCCTCGGTCGTGGGCATTCCGGCCACCGGATAAACGCGTTTTTCAGGATGGACGGTCGCAACAGGGCGGCCATCGCGGGTAATGTCCATCACCGCCTTGGTGGTGAAGTAATTTGGCCCGGCTTCCTTTTCCATCGCCGAAAGCGTGACCGTGTAGCCATTCAAATCGAAGCTTTCGCCTACGTTCAAGGTGCGAATATCCTCAATCTGCCAAGCATACATCGCGGCCACGGCAAAGACCGTGATCCCAAGGCCTGAGTGAGAGGTCGCCTTGCCCCAATCGGCGCGCGGCAGGCGCAAGATACGCCCAAAGCGCGCACCAAAGGCGCCACGCCCCGCCCGCATCCACAGATCCATGACCGCACCAAAGACCACCCAAGTGCCAAGCGCCAAGCCAATTGGCCCCAACGCCGAACGCCCGGTCTGCAACGCATAGGCCAAAAGCCCAAACGAAAGCGCCAGAACGGCCGCAGGCAAAAGTGAGCGCAACGAGCGCCCCGCCCGTGCCCGTTTCCAGGGCAAAATCGCGCCCAAAGGCAGCAAAAGGGCAATGCCAACCATGAACGGTGTGAAGGCCGCGTTGAAGAACGGCTCCCCCACGCTGAGTTTGCGATCCCACAAGAGTTCGGCCACCAAAGGCCAGATCGTGCCAACAAAGACCACGAAACACGCCACTGTCAGCAAAAGGTTATTGGCGACAATCGCGCCCTCGCGGCTGACGGGGGCAAAAAGTCCCTTGGCCTCCATCACACTTGCGCGAGCGGCAAAGAGTATCAGCGCACCACCCGTGAAAAACGCGAGAATCATCAGAATATAGACGCCACGCTCCGGGTCATTGGCGAAAGCATGGACCGAGGTGATGATCCCGGAACGCACGATGAAAGTGCCGATCAGCGAGAAACCGAAAGCGAGAATGGCCAGAAGGATCGTCCAAGCCTTCAGCGCCTCACGCTTTTCCACCACCATCGCGGAATGAAGCAAAGCACCGGCAAGGAGCCACGGCATGAAAGAAGCGTTTTCCACCGGATCCCAGAACCAAAAGCCGCCCCAGCCAAGTTCATAATACGCCCACCATGAACCCAAAGCGATGCCGATGGTCAGGAAAACCCACGCGGCCAATGCCCAAGGTCTTACCCAGCGGCCCCAAGCGGCATCGACGCGCCCCTCAATCAACGCGGCGACGGCAAAGGAGAACGCCACCGATAGACCGACATAGCCGAGGTAGAGGAAGGGCGGATGGAAGGCGAGCCCCGGATCTTGCAGCAGGGGGTTCAGATCCTGCCCGTTGAAAGGCGGAGTCTCCAGTCTTAAGAATGGGTTAGATGTGAGCAACATGAAGGCCAGGAAGGCCACGCCAATGCTGCCCTGCACACCCAAAACACGCGCCCGCAATGTAGGCGGCAGGTTGCCGCCGAACCACGAAACCGAGGCTCCAAAGAGCGCCAGAATAAGCACCCAAAGCAGCAACGAGCCTTCA
>CALEMZ010000125.1 GCA_937910975.1 uncultured Pseudorhodobacter sp.
CTGCCGAAGCGCTGAAAACCGCGCTGACGCCCTATCCCGAAGTTTCCGCCCTCGAAGACAGCCTAGCCTATGACAAAGAGGAACTGATCCTCTCGCTTACCCCGCAGGGGCAGGCACTTGGCTTTTCCATCGACACGTTGGGCCGCAGCCTGCGCGACCGTCTGAACGGGATTGAGGCAGCAACCTTCCCCGATGGCCTACGCTCTGCCACCGTGCGGGTGCAACTGCCCAAGGACGAACTGACTGCCGATTTCCTTGACAGCACGCTGTTGCGTGCGGGGCCGGGGGTCTATGTGCCGCTGGCCGATATTGTGGCAGTCGAACGCCGCTCCGGCTTTTCCACGATCCGCCGCGAGAACGGGCTGCGCATCGTTTCCGTCACCGGGGACGTGGCCGAGGATGACCCGGCCCGCGCCGCAGAAATACAACGCGTGCTCACCGAAGATATCTTGCCAAAACTGGAACAGGATTTCGGCGTGACCACGCAGCAATCCGGCCTCGCCGCGCAAGAAAGAGACTTTCTGGGCGATGCCAGACTGGGCCTGATCTTTTGCCTTTTGGGCATCTATATGGTGCTGGCCTGGGTATTCGCTAGCTGGACCCGACCCGTGGTGGTGATGACCGTCATCCCCTTCGGGTTAATCGGCGCGTTGTATGGGCATGATCTATGGGGCGTGCCGCTTTCGATGTTCTCTATCGTAGGCATGATCGGAATGACCGGAATTATCATCAACGATTCCATCGTTCTCGTCTCAACAATCGACCAATATTCCGAAAAGCGTGGGCTCTATCCTGCGATCATCGACGCGGTGGCCGACCGCCTGCGCCCGGTGTTTCTAACCACCGCGACAACCGTGCTGGGCCTGACACCCTTGCTTTATGAGCGTTCGTCCCAAGCGGAGTTCCTGCGACCCACGGTGATCACGCTGGTCTATGGCCTTGGATTTGGCATGGTTCTGGTCTTGCTGCTGGTCCCGGCGGCTCTGGCGATACAGGATGATTTTGGCCGCAACATCAATTCCTTCAAGCGCGGTCTACGCACCCAAGCCGCACCGAGAGCCCGCGCGCTTCTTTGGGGCACCAGCGCCCTGATTGCCGTTTGGTTTGCACTGACCTTGGGTTGGGTCGTTATGACGGGCGCGCTCTGGGCTCCGCTCATCGCAGTTATGCCTGCGGCTATGGGGGCGATGACGGCAGCGTTTTTGCTGTTTGCAGCGGGAGCGGTGGCGCTTGTCGGGATCTGCCTTGCACTGGGATATGTGCTGCTGCGCCCGGTGACCAAGCGGGCGACAAGCGGCTAGCGCCGCCTTGCCTGCGGCGCGAGTGGTTTTTTGTAAAGATGAAAACCGGGTTACAGGCCCCCAACCAAGGCCTCGACCAAGGGGGAGGCGGGGTCTTCCATCGCATCAATCACGTCGAGATGATGCTTGCCCGGGCTGACCGTCCAGTCGCAGCCCCAAGCCTCGGACAAAAGCCGTGCCTGCCACAGGAAGCTTGGCCGTTCCTGCCCACCAACCCAGACATGCGCCTGAACGCCCGGCCGCAGCGCAAGCCGCGCGGGGCTTTCGGCGGCAACCTCCGCCGCATCCAGATGAAGCTTTTCTTGCATTTTCGTTTGCACAATCTGTTCCAGATCCGACAGGGGGGAGATCGGCACCACCCGCACCACACGGGGCAAATCCAGATCGGCGCAGCCCATCCGCGCGCTCAGATGCCCACCCGCTGAATGGCCCGTCAGCACCATTGGCCCGGCGATACGTTCGGCGACGACGGCAAGGGCGGCAGCGATTTCGGCTGTCATATCCTTGATCCGCGCCTCGGGGGCCAAAGTATAAGACGGCATCGCACAGGCCCAGCCGCGCGCCAGCACACCTGCGGCCAGATGAGACCAAAGGTCGCGGTCAAAGGCCAGCCAATAGCCACCATGCACAAATGTCACGCAGCCCTTAGGTGTGTCTTCCGGCAAAAACAGATCAAACTGGTGCCGCGCGCCCGGCCCATAGGGCAGATTCAGCTGCGCCCGCGCGCCCAAGGCATCCCGATACGCCGCCGCCTTGGCCGCCCAGCGTGGCGGAAAATCCGCTGCGCCTGCAATAAAAGCACCATTGGTATAGGCCAGATCCATATCCATCGCTATCTCCAGATTTGCCGGAGAACTGGACTTCCCCGCGCGCACATGATTTGCATATTCCAAATCTGAATGGGAGGCCCCAATGCTTGATACCGCAACCGATCTTCGTTCCATGCTCAAAGACCCCAGCCTGTTGGTGACCAAAGCCTTCGTCGCCGGGGAATGGGTGGGGGCCGATGATGGCGCAACATTCGCCGTCACCAACCCCGCGCGTGGCGATGTGATCTGCGAAGTGCCAGACCTTGGCCGCGCCGAGACGGCCCGCGCCATTGCCGCCGCCGAAGTGGCGCGCAAGGTCTGGGCCGCGCGCACCGGCAAAGACCGCGCAGGCGTACTGCGCAAGTGGCATGACCTGATGGTCGCCAATGCCGATGACCTTGGCGCAATTCTTACCGCCGAAATGGGCAAGCCCCTGGCCGAGGCAAAGGGCGAGGTGCTTTATGGCGCGTCCTTCGTGGAATGGTTCGCCGAAGAGGCCAAGCGAGTTTATGGCGAAACCATCCCCGGCCACCAGCCCGACAAGCGCATCACCGTTTTGAAACAACCCATCGGGGTTGCCGCCTCGATCACACCGTGGAACTTTCCCAATGCGATGATCGCGCGCAAAGTGGCCCCGGCGCTGGCCGTGGGCTGCGGCTTTGTGGCCCGCCCGGCGGCGGAAACCCCGCTTTCGGCGCTGGCAATGGCGCTGCTGGCCGAACGCGCGGGCGTGCCCAAGGGGCTCTTGTCCGTCATCACCTCCACCAAATCTTCGGCCATCGGCAAAGAGTTTTGCGAAAACCCGATCGTGCGCAAACTCACCTTTACCGGATCGACCGAAGTGGGCCGCATTCTGTTGCGCCAGGCCGCCGATCAGGTGATGAAATGCTCGATGGAACTGGGCGGCAACGCGCCGTTCATCGTGTTCGATGATGCCGACCTTGATAAGGCGGTTGAGGGCGCAATGATTTCGAAGTTCCGCAACAACGGCCAGACCTGCGTTTGCGCCAACCGCATCTATGTGCAGGCCGCGGTCTATGATGCCTTTGCCGAAAAGCTGGCCGCCGCTGTGGCCAAGCTGAACGTAGGTGACGGGCTGAAGGACGGCATCACCACAGGTCCGCTGATCAATATGGACGCCGTGGAAAAGGTCGAAGAACATATCGCCGATGCGCTTTCGGGTGGCGGTACAGTGGTGACCGGCGGCAAGCGCCATACGCTCGGCGGCACTTTCTTTGAGCCGACCATCATCACCGGCATCACCAATGACATGAAGGTTTCTACCGAAGAAACCTTCGGTCCGCTGGCACCGCTCTTCAAGTTCGACACCGAAGAGGAAGTGATTGAACTGGCTAACGCCACCATCTTCGGCCTCGCCTCCTATTTCTACGCCCGCGACATCGGCCGCATCACGCGCGTCCAAGAAGCGTTGGAATATGGCATGGTCGGTGTAAACACCGGTTTGATCTCCACCGAAGTCGCGCCCTTTGGCGGCGTCAAGCAATCCGGGCTTGGTCGCGAAGGCAGCCACCACGGGATCGAGGACTACCTGGAGATGAAATACATCTGCCTATCGATCTAACGGCTAGATATCCTTTAGAAACTGGTAAAGGGGCAGGAGGGGCGCAACCTCCTGCCCTATTGCTTTCACAACATTGCCACGCCAGCCATCGTGCATCGCCCGCGTCACAATCAGATTTTTGCGCCGCAAAAGCGCGCCCTGCGGGTGATCTGCGGAAAAGGGCGCAGGCACACGTTTAAGCGGCTCCGGCCCGTGATCCGACAGCCTGCCCGCGCCGATCAGCGCCGCCAACGCCTCTCCCTTCGCGTCGACCATTTGCCGGTATCGCATAAGCTGCTCGCCCTCAAACCCCATCACGCCGCAACCCACAATCATCTTCCCCGACTCCACCCCGAAAAACAGCACCGGCGTCACCTGCGGGCAAGACCACATCATGTGCAGATGCGCCTTATAGGGTGTCTTATCCTTGGAAAACCGCACATCGCGGTGAATGCGAAACACCTTGGACTGCAAAACCTGTCCCACAGCCCGCCCCATATCATCGGCCAAAATATCGGCCATCAATTCGGCAGGCTTGCGAATTTCATCAGAATATTGTGCTTTTCGCGGCTCAAACCACTCTTTGCTGTTGTTGGCGGCCAAGCCCACGAAAAACTGATTGGCCGCATCAATCATTTCCGTAAAACCGTCGGACAAAACTTATCCTCCTGAATTTTAACGCAAAATCCTACTGTTATCGCATATCAACGGCATGATTTTGCCTAACAACGCCGTCGCGCCAATACTGATGCTATCACCTCCGCTGCCCGGGGGAAGCTGAAAGGAAACGCCATGCTGCTCAAATCCAAAGCAATCGCAACCGTCACCGCGCTCTCGCTCATGTTGGGGGCCGCCGCACCGGCCCAAGCCCTCGGCAAGAACGAGCGCAACTTTCTCAAAGGCATCGCCGCCGTGCTTATTGTGGGGGCCATCGTGAATGAGGGGCGCAAAGCCAATGCCCAACCAGCACCCGCCCCGCAACCCATCTACCGCCAACCAAGATACGAGCCGCCGGAAGCCACCTACCGGCCACACCAAGTCCAGCCGACCCAAAAAACCGGGCGCATCATTGGCCAGAACAGCGCCTATGGCTCTGGTGTGAATGACACCACCGCCGCGCGGGTTTTCAACAGCTACAGCCG
>CALEMZ010000126.1 GCA_937910975.1 uncultured Pseudorhodobacter sp.
CTCGCGATTTCAACTCGCCCGCCGTCACCTCATGCTCACCGATGTTGAACAGCAGCAGCGCCTGCACCGAGTTGATTTCCAATATACCAAGGCGTTCAAACTCATCCTTGATAACGTCCAGCAAAAGCCGGTGCAGCCGTTCAACAAGCGCAAGGCTTTCGAGATAGCTGGCCATCAGCGCCTTTTGCGCGCCATCCAGCAAATTTGTGTGTAGTGTCATTGTCTTCTCCGCCCAGGGGATTGATTGGGGCAGAATCGGTACAAAACACCAACATTCCGTAAACTCGAACCAGTTTAACCGCAAATTTGCCAAAAAACCGTTTGCAGACCTTTAGAAGCGATCGACTTAGGGCTGCAGGCGGTTGCGCGCAAATGTTCCGATCTCGGCAATCAGCAAGGCGTAATCGCTCGGCGGGGTCGCCTGCCCTAAAACCCAAGGCAATAAGTCCTGATCGTTTTCCCAAAGCAGGCGGTCAAACAGCACCAACCGCACCGCATCCATCCCCGGCAAATGCACATCCGCATAGGGGCCAAGGATCATATCCATCTCTTTTGTCCCGCGCCGCCAAGAGCGCATCGTCAGGCGTTTTAGCTGCGCCTCAGACGTTTCAATCGTCGCCTCACCGTTCTCAATCATATTGCACTCTCGCGCATAATCCCCCGCAGCCGCTTTTCCAAATGCCCCATATCTTGAGATAAGGCGAGCGCCTGCGCCCGCATCCGTGCCAGATCGGCCAATATCTTCGTTAGATCAACGTTGGTTGGCGTGCCGGGGCTGTCAACGCCCTCGCCCGTTAACAACCAACGCATTGAAACATTCAGCATCCCCGACAACATCTGCAACTTGTTAGCGCGGGGTTCGGAATTGTCGTTCTCCCAGTTCTGGACGGTCACCAACTTCACGCCCAAACGACGCGCAAGCGCTTCCGGGCTCATGCCTGCTGCATCACGCGCGGCGGCAACGCGGTCGCCAAAAGTCGCCGCATCCGCACCATACCAGTCTTTGGCATCCATATCGGTCATAGTTGCACTCCTGCTACCGTCTTAACGCTTGAACGCGCTACGTGTGCAACCTATGACAAACTGCCGCTAAGTTCAAATCAGGGGGCCACTGCGGCACCGCCCCCCCCCGAAACGGAGCCTGCCATGGCCTTTTTGTCTGATACCCTAGCCCGCGTGAAACCCTCTCCTACCATCGCGGTGACCACAAAGGCCAATGAGCTGAAAGCGGCGGGCAAAGACGTGATCGGCCTTGGCGCAGGTGAGCCGGACTTTGACACGCCGCAAAACATCAAGGACGCCGGGAAAGCCGCGATTGATGCGGGCCGCACCAAATACACCGCCGTCGATGGCATCCCCGAGTTGAAAAAGGCGATCTGCGCCAAGTTTGAGCGGGAAAACGGCCTGAAATATGCGCCCAATCAAGTGAGTGTAGGCACCGGCGGCAAGCAAATTCTTTACAATGCCCTGATGGCCACCTGTAATCCGGGGGATGAGGTGATTATCCCCGCGCCATATTGGGTGTCTTACCCCGATATGGTGCTGCTGGCCGGGGGCACGCCGGTTGCCGTGGCCGCAGGAATTGAAACCAATTTCAAGCTGCAGCCTGAGCAATTGGAAGCCGCGATCACACCGAAAACCAAATGGTTCATCTTCAACTCGCCGTCCAACCCGACGGGCGCGGGCTATACTCGGGATGAGTTAAAGGCACTAACGGATGTGCTGATGCGCCATCCGCATGTCTGGGTGATGTCCGATGACATGTACGAACACCTTGTCTTTGACGATTTCGAATTCTGCACACCCGCGCAGGTGGAGCCCGGCCTTTATGACCGCACGCTGACCTGCAACGGCGCTTCCAAGGCCTATGCGATGACCGGCTGGCGTATTGGCTATGCTGCGGGGCCCGTGGCGCTGATCAAGGCGATGGGCACGATCCAATCACAATCCACCTCCAACCCCTGCTCTGTCAGCCAATATGCAGCCCTTGAAGCCCTGACCGGGCCGCAGGAGTTTCTGGCCGATAACAAGGTGCTGTTCCAACGCCGCCGCGATCTGGTTGTGGGTATGCTCAATGAAGCCAAGGGCATCACTTGCCCCATGCCCGAAGGCGCGTTTTATGTTTACCCCGACATTTCGGGCTGCATCGGCAAAACCACTGCGGCGGGTGTCAAAATCGTGGATGATGAAGTCTTTGCGACGGCCCTATTGGAAGAAACCGGGGTTGCGGTGGTGTTTGGGGCTGCCTTCGGGCTTTCGCCAAACTTCCGCGTCAGCTACGCTACGTCCGACGCAGCGCTAAAAGAGGCCTGCACTCGTATCCAAACATTCTGCGCGGGTTTGGCGTAAGTAGGGGGTCATATGGCGGGCGATCTGCCGGATTATTATTTTCGGATCCGCGAAAATGGCGCGCTGGTGTTTCGGGTTGATACCGAAAACCGCCAGCGTCGTATTGAGCTGGACCAGATCGCCACCATCAACATTCGCAACGGCGAGGTAAAGCCCCATGGCGACCGCAGCCTGACCGGCGATG
>CALEMZ010000127.1 GCA_937910975.1 uncultured Pseudorhodobacter sp.
CCGTGCGGTCATGCAGCACGGCTGAGACGGTCGGGAACGGGTCAACCACGACCAGCGTATCCAGCTTTTCCATCGCAGTCTTCATCTCGGTCATACGGGTCTGGCTGTTAGGGGCATGGCCCCACAGAACCATAACACGCACGTTGTCGTTCTGGTCGATATTGGCCTTGTCTTCCAACACGCCATCAATCCAACGGCTTACCGGAATGCCGTTTTCATTCATCAGGCTGCGCTCATTGCCGTCCTTGTCCAAAACGGGCGCGCCATCCGCCCCTTTCAGCGTCACGAAACGGCCCTTCAGCCAGTCCAGATCCTCATCCCAAACCCGTGCCCAATGCGCCCAGGCCCCGGGGGCCAGACCGTAATAGCCGGGAAGGTCATGGCTAAGAACGCCAAGATCGGTTGCGCCCTGCACATTGTCATGGCCGCGGAAAATATTGGTGCCGCCGCCCGCCACACCCATGTTACCAAGCGCTAGCTGAAGCACACAATAAGCGCGGGTGTTGTTGTTGCCGTTGCTGTGCTGGGTGCCACCCATGCACCAGATCAGCGTGCCGGGGCGGTTGTTGGCCAATGTGCGCGCCACGCGCTCCATCTGGCTACCGGGTACACCGGTCACACGTTCCACCTCGGCGGGGGTCCACTTTTTCACTTCTTCGCGGATCTGGTCCATCCCCCAAACACGGGTGCGGATGAACTCTTTATCTTCCCACTTGTTTTCAAAGATGTGCCACAAAATTCCCCAGATCACCGCGACATCTGAGCCGGGACGGATGCGCATGTATTCATCCGCATGGGCCGCCGTGCGGGTAAAGCGCGGATCCGCCACGATCAGGGGTGCGTTGTTTTCCTCTTTCGCCTTCAGCAGGTGCAACAGGGATACCGGATGCGCCTCTGCCGGGTTGCCGCCGATGAGGAAGATCGCCCTGGATTTGTGAATGTCATTATAGCTGTTAGTCATGGCGCCGTAGCCCCATGTATTGGCCACACCCGACACCGTGGTCGAGTGGCAGATGCGCGCCTGATGGTCCACGTTATTGCTGCCCCAATAGGCGGCAAATTTGCGGAACAGATAAGCCTGCTCGTTGCTATGCTTGGCCGAGCCTAGCCAATACACAGAGTCCGGGCCGCTTTCATCGCGCACGGAAAGCATTTTGTCGCCGATCTCATTGATCGCCTGCTCCCATGAGATGCGCTTCCACTCTCCGCCTTCTTTCTTCATCGGGTATTTCAGGCGGCGCTCGCCATGCGCATGTTCGCGCACCGAAGCACCCTTGGCGCAATAGCCACCAAGGTTAAACGGGCTGTCAAACCCCGGTTCTTGCCCAATCCAGACGCCGTTTTCCACCTCGGCCAAGACTGTGCAGCCAACCGAACAATGGGTGCAGACCGATTTCACCGTCTGCACTGCGGAATTCACGGCAGCCTGCGCCTCAGCGCGCTGTACGGTGCCGCCGGTCACGCCAAGTGCTGCGAGCCCCCCGATTGCCAAGCCTGATCCGCGCAGAAATCCGCGCCGATCTACCGTCTTTTCCGCAACGGCGGACAGGATGTGCGGGCGTTGACTGGTGCGCGCCACTCCGCTGGTTTTTCTTCTAAGCATGTCTCTCTCCCTGGCTGTTCCGGCCGAACCGGCGGGCTGGTACTTTATCTGGTGCCGATGATGGCACAGGCCGTTCCGTCAGAAACGGGCGGTCGCGAAATAAGTGCGGGTGTGTTCGCTATCTTGCAGACCCGTGGCTTTAGGCGCGGCTTGCGCCGTGGCAGCCGTCGTGCCGACAACCGCAGCTGCCATTGCAGCTGGTGCCGCAGCCGTTGCCAGTTTCAGAAAATCGCGGCGTCCCTTGTCGGTCGTGTCCGTTGCTTTTGCCATCTTCTTGGTCCTCTGGTCTGTGGGGTACCTACCCCGGATTGTCTTAGCCCTGCGCCATCAGGCGAAAGGCTTCGCGTTCGATCGTCATGAAAGTCTTGCCGATCAAACCAACGGGCGCATAAAACACCGAAGTTTTTGCGCCTTCGAGATCGGTAAAGAAATGTGTGGCCCACGGGGCGATGTGGCGGTTAAAGAACGTTTTCTGTACATCCAGCGAAGCAGGCACCCCGAACCGCCCATCAATCAACCCAGCCATCATTTCCATCAGGCTGGCGATGTTGTCTTCGGGCTCATAAACATTGGGTGCGCGCGTGATTTGCTGCGCCGTCATATCGTTGCGCAACTGTGCCAGCGGCTTTTCATTCAAAAAGCCGGTCATGTAAAAGCTGGCATAGGGCAACAATTCCCCACGCGCGAGGCCGATGAACAACGTGTTGAACTCGCGCTCCACTGAGGTTTCCGTGGTCGATTTTGCCAGTTTTGCCAGTGTTGAGATGCCTCGGCCCAAAGGGGTTTCATCTCCCGTCAGCAACTCACAGCGCGTCAATAGCGCGCGCTTAGGCGGCACGGCCAGAAGGGCGGCCAAGAAATCGTAAAGATCGGCGCGCAGGGCGTCCTCTTCAGCGATCAAAGGCTTGGCGGCGGTCTGGGTCATAGATTGTCCTTAACTGGCATAAGCAAAGCGCATGCGGCGTGCGCGGGCAGGTACCGCATCGTTGGTAATTTCGGCAGAGGTTGGGGCAGGTGACCCCTCCGCGCGGGCATCCGCCTCAACCGGGGCTTCCGCTTCGGCTACGGTATCAGCATCAGTTATATCTTCGGCAACAGCCGCACTCGGCGCTGCCGCTTCCGCCTCAGCGGCTTCGGCCAAGGCGATGACATGCTTCATCATGCCCTTGCCAACCTGATAGGCGGTTTTCATATCGGGCATAACAGTCGCAGCATCGCTGAAATCGTCATTATGGTCGCAAAGCCCATCCAGATTGGCCAACACTGGATTACTGCGCCACAAAACCCGCAAGGCACGGCGGCGCAGATGCTCAGGTACGGCGCGATTCATAAAGGCGGAAAAATCATCGCCCATCTGCATCGCATCTGGATCATTCAAACCCAGTTCATTCAAAATCTCAGTGTCAGTCTTTTCGGCCTGCGCCTCGGCTAAAGCCTCCGCCTCCTGCGCGCGCAGCGCGGCCTCTTGCGCCTGCGCCTCCATGCGGGCCTCTGCCTCGACAGCGGCACGGCGGCGTAGCCAAAAACCTTGGGGGGCTTGCGTGCTCATTTTTCGCCGGCTCCCGTACGGCGCGGCGCGCGAAACACATCTGAAAGCTGGCGAATACGTCCATCGCCCTTGCCATCCTCCTCCAGATCGACGCGCATCTTGTCACGCTTGCGCTTGATGAAGACTTCCTCGACATGATGCTCTTGCACAAAGTCACGCACCCATCCGATCATCCCCAGCGGCATCGGCACGGCCTCAATCAACCCGTCGCCGCTATCCATGTAATCCTGCCCCTCATAGGGAGAAGCGGTTACGATGACAGGCTCCCATGGGATATCCCTTGTGGGGTTCTCCGCCTCGCGCAGTATCACCACAACCGAAGGCGTCTTGGCCGAAAGACCAACCAGATACGCCTCTGTATCGGACGACCATAAATCCAAAGTCAGGGTGGCTGCATGGTAATCCACCACCTCTCCCTCACGGCGCAACTCCCGCCAATCGGCGGGGCCGGCACCGGGAAGCACAGCGACAACCTTCCAGGCCCACGCAGCCCAACGGGTCACGCCCGGCATCTTCCGGACAACAATGCCTACAGACATAGATGCGCGCGTTAGCGCCATTCAGTCATTCCTCTCCTGTCAGATGCTGGTTGGCCGCACCTGCTGTTCGATAGTGGCCTCAGAATTAGGCATGCTCCAAATGATTTTTGGTCTCAAAGTGGAATAACTTGGCGATTCGCAAGACAATCGGACAAAATGTCCACTCTGCTTTTCTGGCACCCCAAAAAGGCAGGACGAATTGTCCCCACTGCAATTCCTGTGTTTTTCCGTCAGTCAAATATTGGCGCAAAATCAACGAATCAGTGCCGCAACTCCCGGATGGGCCTTGATGCAGCTAAGGCTTTCATGCCTAGCTTCGACTTGTTGGTGCAATCGTCCCAAAGGCGAAGCTCGGCGGCAGAGGGGATAATAATGGCCAAGCATTTGATATTATGTGACTGTTTTGGAAGCCAAGCAGTGGATGCAGTGGGGCTTGCAAAAGCCACAGGGCTGGCTTGCTCACGCGTGCACAGTGCTCTTTGCACCACCGGGCTTGCCGCAGCCGAGGCCGCAATAGCGCAAGGCGATGCCATCATCGCCTGTCAGCAAGAGGCCCCTCGCTTTGCCGATCTGGCCGAAGAAATGGGTGCACCAGCCCCGCTTTTCGTTGATATCCGCGACCGTGCCGGCTGGTCCGAGGATGCGGACACGATGCCCAAAATGGCCGCCTTACTGGCCGAGGTACAACTGCTTCGACCCGCTACAAAGACGGTGGATGTTACCTCAGACGGGGTCTGCCTGATTATCGGGCGCGCAGGGGTGGCCCTACCTGCAGCAGAGCGTCTGGCAACAAACCTTGCGGTAACGGTGCTGGTCACTGACGACGGTGATCTTCCGCTGTCACGTGATTATGAGGTGATTCGCGGCCACATCCGGCAGGCGCATGGCAGCCTTGGTGCTTTCGATATCCGTATCGACGCGCTGCAAGTACTGGAGCCGGGCGGGCGCGGGGCCTTTGGCCTGTCTGCGCCGCGTGATGGGGCCAACACCACCTGTGATATGATCCTTGATCTGTCCGGCAATGCCGCGCTGTTTCCGGCCCCCCACAAACGTGACGGCTATCTGCGCGTCGATCCCGGCGATCCTTTGGCCGTCGCGGGTGCGGTGTTTGACGCGGCACAGATGGTTGGCACCTTTGAGAAGCCCTTCTATCTGATGTTGGAGCAACATCTTTGCGCCCATTCCCGCGCGGGCCAAACCGGCTGCACCCGCTGTCTGGATATTTGCCCGACCAGCGCGATCCGCCCCGATGGTGACCATGTGACGATTGACGCGATGGTCTGCGCGGGTTGCGGGGCCTGTTCGGCACTTTGTCCATCCGGTGCCATTCACTATGACGCGCCGCCCGTGGATCACGTCTTGCGCCGCATCCGGGTGCTGGCCGAAACCTATCTGGCGGCGGGCGGCACCCTGCCCCGCCTTTTGGTGCATGACCTTGACCATGGGTCGGAACTTATCCGGCTTGCCGCGCGCCTTGGCCGTGGCCTTCCTGCCGATGTGATCCCCTTGGGGGTCGATGCACTGGCAGGCTTTGGCCATGCCGAAATGCTCGCCGCCCTTGCCATGGGCTTTTGTGCCGTTGATCTGCTGGCCGCGCCACGCAGCGAACGCGACCCCATCATGCGCGAGATGGCCTTGGCTGAGGCGATGGGCGGTGCAGGCCGTCTGCGCCTGTTGGATGAGCAAGACCCGGATGCGGTCTGCGGTCTGCTATACGACGCGCAACCCACACCGCTTGCCATCACACCCGTCCTGCCCATGGGCAGCCGCCGCCAGATCGCGCGTCTGGCTGCAAAGGCACTGCTGCCCGATGCCACCACCCCTGTGCCCTTGCCCGAAGGCGCGCCCTATGGAGCCGTGCTCATCAACACCGACAGTTGCACGCTGTGCTTGTCTTGCGCCTCACTTTGCCCCAGTGGCGCGCTTCTGGACAGCCCCGACAAACCACAACTGCGCTTTCAAGAGGATGCTTGCCTGCAATGCGGCATCTGCGAAACCATCTGCCCAGAGAATGCAATTACGCTGTTGCCGCAATTCAACCCCGCCGACACGGCCTTTGGACAGGCTGTCTTGCATGAGGAAGAGCCCTTTGCCTGCGTCGAATGCGGCACGCTTTTCGGTGTTAAATCGACAATCGAAAAGATCAGCGCCAAACTGGCCGGGAAGCATTCAATGTTTCAGGAGGGCGGCGCGGGGCGGTTGATCCAGATGTGCGACAATTGCCGAATATCAGCTCAGTATCACAGCTCCAACAACCCCTTCACAGGCGACGAGCGCCCCAAACCCCGCACCACCGATGATTACCTGTCCAAGCGGCGGGATCATTGATGCGGCCGACGGCAGGTCTATTTCGCCTCGACCGGGGCGCCCAGATTGGCGGGGACAAGCCCTGCGGCATAGGCCTGCAAGGCCTCCACCTCCTCCAACGTCAAAAGGACGGGGGCGATGGTCGGCGGGCGCGCTGGATCAAACGGCGGGCTGAGATCCTGGACCCGCAAAAAGGCAGGATGCGGGTTCAACACATAAAAGATATTGAACCGCACAGCCCAATCGGGCAGCGCCCGCAGCGCCATGAAAGACGGAGTGGAGCCGATTCCGCCACGCCGTTCGGGCGCGGTACGATGACACCGCGCGCAATGCAGACCAGCGATCTCGGCCCCAAGAATCGCGTCGCCATCAAAGGTAATGGCTTCAACCGCTACGACCTGCGGCGCGGCCTCAAAACCCGGCCCGTCACCGGGCGCAAACTCCGCAATCGCGCGCTGGCCGATCTTGGACAAGACCCAATCAGCAAAGCGCTGCGCCGCTGCATTATCGCTCAGCACCTCCAGATGCCAAGCCTGCCCCGCGCGCAAAATCACCGGCACACCGGCGCCGCCCAAACCCAGGCGCAGGTCCGCGCCCGCATCCACCAACACAGCACGCCGTCCGGTTTTCAGCATGAAACGCGGCAGCAGATAGGCCATCAACCCCACCTCAACCAAGGTGCTTTCCGCCATCAAGTTGAACTCTCGCGCCTCCTCCTGCGCACGCAGAGGCAGCGCAAAGCAAACCAGCATCACCCACAAACCGACTCTTCGCATGGCGCATGCCCCCTTTCTCCCCATAAGCTAGGCAAGGCAGGCCCGCGCGGTCAACACAGAAAGGCCCCCCAAATGTCCCCAGAAATGCCCCCGGAAATGGATGCCACATTCAACATGACCCTGCGCAAATTCCTCAAGGAAGTTGGCGTCACCTCACAACAAGCCATTGAAGCCGCGATGCGCGAGGCAGGGCCAAGCGTGGCAGGTCAACCGATCGCCCTGCGCATGGTGCTGACAATCGACGCGCTGGACGTGACCCACACAGTCACCGGCACAATCACGGGGCCACAGGCATGACGCAGACGCGCGAAGACGTTCTGACAGTTCTGAAAGGCGTAGAAGAGCCAATCCGCGGCAGTGATATCGTGTCCGCCGGAATGGTACGGGCCCTGACCGTGGAAGGTGGCACAATCCGCTTCGTGCTGGAAATCGATCCAGCGCGCGCCAAGCGCATGGAAGAGGTCCGCGCGCAAGCCGAAGCAAAGCTGCGCGCCCTGCCGGGTGTGGAAACCGTATCTATCGTGATGACAGCGCACAGCGCGCCAACCCCGCCGCCAAACCTTAAATCCTCTGGCCATAGCCACGACCATGCAGGCCACAGCCACGGGCCTGCCAAGGCCGCAGGCCCCGAAAAAATTCCCGGCGTGGCGCGCATATTGGCGATCGCGAGCGGCAAGGGTGGGGTAGGAAAATCCACCGTCTCTGCCAATCTGGCCACCGCGTTGGCCGCCGAGGGGCGGAAAGTGGGGCTGCTGGATGCCGATGTTTACGGCCCCTCACAGCCGCGCATGCTGGGCGTTTCGGGGCGGCCCGCCTCCCCCGATGGCAAAACCATCTTGCCGCTGCGCAACCATGGCGTCACGCTGATGTCGCTAGGCCTGATGACGCAAGAGGATGAGGCCGTGGTCTGGCGCGGTCCGATGCTGATGGGCGCGTTGCAGCAAATGCTGTTTCAGGTACAATGGGGCGCGCTGGATGTGCTGATCGTAGATCTGCCACCGGGCACCGGCGATGTGCAGATGACATTAGCGCAAAAATCGCAGCTCGATGGCGCGATTATAGTCTCGACCCCGCAAGACATAGCCTTGCTGGACGCCCGCAAAGGGATCGACATGTTCAACAAGCTTGGCACGCCGATCTTGGGGCTGATCGAAAACATGTCCACCCATATTTGCACACAATGCGGGCATGAGGAGCATATCTTTGGCCATGGCGGTGTGGCGCGCGAGGCAGAAAAGCTGGGCGTGCCACTGCTAGCCGAAATTCCGCTGCATCTGGATATCCGCACTTCCTCCGATGGCGGCGCGCCGATTGTCGTGTCCAAACCCAACTCGCCCCAGGCGGCTGTATTTCGCAAACTGGCGCGCAGATTGATCGATGAGGGCCGCGCCTGATGTTGCTGCCATCCTTTCCGCCTTTAATGACAGGGCTCGCAACAGGGCCTGCCAATCCCTTTTCCGTGGCCTGCACCGAGGCTGAGAAAGGCACGGATGCCGGGCTGTTGGCCTGGTCCCTTTCGCCAGAGCGGTTGCGCGCCGCTTTGGTGCTGGCCCCCGAGGTCGCGTTGGAGCCTGCGATGGCCGCGCTTTGTGCCTGCGCTGTCGGGCTGCAAAATGCACTGGGGACGCTCGCACCCCCTGAAACTGCCGTGCATCTGGATTGGACCGGGGGCATCCGGATCAATGGTGGGCATGCAGGCGGGCTGCACATCGCCGCTTCAACCCGCGACCCGGCGGCTACGCCCGATTGGCTGGTGATCGGGCTGGAACTGACTCTGACCTTGCCTGACCGTCTGGAGCCGGGGCAAACCCCGGACTGGACCGCGCTGGACCAAGAGATAGGCCCTGATCTGGAACCGATCCATCTGCTTGAGGCTTGGGCGCGCCATTCCCTTTTTTGGATCAATGCGTTGAACACGGCACAAGAACGCCAATCGCTCTATCGTGAATGGCAGGGGATTGCTTGGAACATGGGCAAAACCATCAGCCTGCCCGTTGACGGTGTGCGCCTGAACGGCAGCTTTCTGGGCGTTGACGAAAACTTTGGACTGCTGCTCAAAACCGAAACCAGCACCCGCCTGATCCCGCTGTCCACCCTGATTAAGGATCCTTGATATGTCCGATGATACCCCCCGACTTCTGGCCCGCGCGATTCATTTCGATGGAAGCGACCAGAACGTGTTTCACAACCCCGCGCGCACCGGGGAATGGGCGATTTCGGGCGGGTTTGAGTTTTCAAACTGGTCGCAAGGCGATCTGGTCGGCAAGGCCCGGCAAGCTTTTGCCAATGGCTGGCTAGGGGTGGAAACCTTTGGCCGAGTCACCTTTGTTGCCGTCACCCGAATCGAGGCGACGGAATATGAAGCGCTGACGGACCATCTCGCCCGCCATTTCGTTGATGTCTATGACGCCCCATCACTGGAGGTCGCGCGCCCCATCGCGCAAGAAGAGTTGGCCCATATGGCCGAGCTTTGCGCCGATCACGCGCCCAACATAGTGCTGACCGTACTGCGCGAACTGACCGAAGCCGGCGTACGCGAGCAATACCGCTTTATTGAGCCAAACGACGCCGGGCTTGACCAATTCGCCATCCACTCAGCACCAGAGGAATAAAGCGCGGCAGGCGTTAAGGCGCCAAACGCCGCAATTCCTCGGCCCCGACCACGCGCCCGGTTGTGGCCGAGATTTGCGCGGCCATGCCAATCACCACCGCCCACCAGCCGTCTTCCAGACCCACCTCTGGCGCGGTCCGATTGGCCACAACGTCGGCAAAGCCCCGGTGCTGATAGAAGGTCGATCCGTTGTGATCCCCGGCAGCCAAAAGCGAGGGGTCCACCGGCACTTCCAGCACGCGCGGTCCAGCTGGATTGCGCGGGCTGACGATCACCTGCGGCACCGGCGCCGGGCCCAGATGCGCAGGCCAGAACCGCCCCGGACCGGGCACCAAACACTCTATCTTGCCCTTTGGCCCCACCGCCGAAATCTCTTCCTGATAGCGCGCGCCCTCGGCGAACATGCACAGCTCCAGCATAGCCCGCAGCCCGTTCTCGAAATCAACGATCACATAGGCATTGTCCCAGATATCGGGGGTTTCACCACCATATGCCTCGTCCAGATGGTTAACCGCCTGCCCGCCCGAGGCCATCACTCGCACCGGGTTGCAACCCGCAATCAACCGCATCAAATCAAAAAAATGGCAGCATTTTTCCACCAGCGTGCCGCCGCTGTTGCGGCTGAATCGGTTCCAATCCCCGACCTTTTCCAGAAAGGGAAAACGATGCTCGCGGATGGTCAGCATCTTGATGCCCCCGGTTGCCGCGCCCAACTCCCGGAGCAAGTGCGCAACTGGGGGCATGTAGCGATATTCCATCGCAACCCAGATCGGCGCAGGATAGGCCGCCCGCAAGGCCGCAAGCCGCGACGCATCCGCCGGGTCGGTGAACAACGGCTTTTCACACAACACCGGAAGCGGACGCGTGGCCGCAATCTGTTCAAGCTGGGCCAGATGCAGGTGGTTGGGGCTGGCTATCAGCAGGCAGTTCACCGCGTCCAGCGCCAGCACCTCTGCGATGGAACCGACCATGGCCGCACCCGGCGCAAGGGCTGCGGCACGGGCGCGCATGGTCGCATCCGGCTCAAAGATTGCCACCACCTCGGCCTGAGGCAAAAGGGCTATGTTGCGCAGATGCTCTTGCCCCATCATGCCACAGCCAATGATGCCATACCGAACCGTCTTCATAGGGTCTTCCTCATTTGATCCGCGCGACATAGCGCGCGATTTGCGGGTCATACCAAGTCCAGGAACTTTCAGCCCGTTTCCCATCCTGGTCCCAGCTAACGCGAGTAATCAGGGGCAAAGGGCTTCCGGCGGCATGGGGGAATTCGGGCGGCGCCCAATCCGGGCAGGCGGCTTGCCCCACCCGGTCCTCGGCCCGTGCAATCCACAGGCTAAGCCGCTCCCGGTAGTAAAGATAAAGCGATTCCGACAGATCCCCCACGGCGATGGCTTCGGCATAGCTGCCATCAAGCCAAATCTCCTCAACCGCGGCCACCCGGCCCGACAAAAAGCGCAGCCGCCGGATGCGATGGCCCTCGGCGCTCTCACCAAAAGGCGGCAGCGCCGGATCTTTGATGCAGCGCGCCACCGACAACACCTGTGCGGTTGGCAAGCCGCCACCCTCTGCAAGTTCCAGCCGAAACATGGCATAGACCGAGGCCGGATCGTGCAACGCCCGCACATAATTGCCAGAACCCTGCACCCTGTCCAGCAGCCCCTTGGCCGTCAACGCCTTCAGCGCCTGACGCAAAGTGCCCACCGCTATGCCCAGTTGCGCCGCCATTTCCCGCTCTGGCGGCAGCTTTTCCCCATCAATTAATCGCCCGGACGCGATGTCGCGGATCAGCAATTCACTGATCTGCAAGAAGAGTGGCAATGATCCTTGGACAGACATGCAACAGTCTCGAAATAATTGATACAGTATTGATCTACATCAATTCCGATGCTACGCAAGTAAAATGCTGACTCTGTGAGAGAGAGAATCAATGACCGTCGTTCCTATCACCTCTCCTGATCTTGACGCGGCAGAGGTCAGCTGGTTCGCGGCACTCTGCTCAGACGATTACAGGCTCCTCGGCCAGCCCGATGGTGATCTGCGATCAAGCTGGGAGCATTGTTCCGGCATCGTGAAAAAGGCCGAAGGCTACGGATTTCGCAACATCCTGTGTCCCTCCTCCTATCAGGTCGGGCAAGACACGTTGTCCTTTGTGGCAGGCTGCGCGCCGATCACCACAGACATCAATTTCCTCGCCGCGATCCGCTGTGGCGAGGTCCAGCCTGTGATGTTGGCACGCGCCGTGGCCACGCTGGACCATATGCTCAAAGGGCGGCTGACGCTTAACGTCATCTCCTCGGATTTTCCGGGCGAGGTTGCCGATAGCCGCTATCGCTACAAGCGCAGCCATGAGGTGGTGGAAATCCTGCGTCAGGCCTGGACGCAGGACCACATCGAATATGATGGCGATATCTACAAGATCAGCAAACTCTCTGCCGATCCGGCCCGCCCTTACCAGCAAAACGGCGGCCCGCTGCTGTATTTCGGCGGCTATTCCCCGGATGCGTTGGAGCTGTGCGGCGCTCAATGCGACGTTTACCTCATGTGGCCCGAAACGCGCGCGACCTTGGTCGAACGGATGCGCGCGGTCCATGCCCGCGCCGCCGCCCATAACCGCACGCTTGACTATGGCCTGCGCGTTCACATGATCGTTCGCGATACCGAAGCGGAGGCAAAGGAATACGCCGAACATCTGGTCAGCAAACTGGATGATGAGTATGGCAAACTGATCCGCGACCGCGCGCATGACAGCATCAGCCTTGGCGTCTCGCATCAAGCCCGCGCCCGTGAACTGGCGGACCAATTCGGATATCTCGAACCTCATATGTGGACGGGCATCGGCCGCGCCCGTTCGGGCTGTGGCGCAGCCCTTGTCGGCTCCGTCGATCAGGTCATGTCGGAAATCGAGGCCTATCAAGCCATGGGCATCCGCGCTTTCATCTTCTCGGGCTATCCGCATATGGATGAGGCCGATCATTTTGGCACCAAGGTCTTGCCGCTTCTCAAGACCTGCTCGCTGCCGCAAGCTTACGGCCGGGTGCCAACCAGCACCCCCGCGACACCGCTTGGTATCGGGGAGCGTCGCTGATGGAACGGGTATCTTTGGGCGGTATCGAAGTGTCGCGCCTTGTATACGGCATGTGGCGGCTTGGGGATGATGTCGACACCAGCGCCAAACATGTGCAAGCCAAGATCGAGACCTGCCTCGCTCAGGGCATCACCAGTTTTGATCAGGCCGATATCTATGGCGGCTACACCGCCGAGGCCCTTCTGGGCGCGGCCCTCCGCGCGACCCCCGGCCTGCGCGACAAGATGGAAATCATCACCAAATGTGGCATCGTCGCCCCGGTTGGCCGCCACGCGGGCGTACGGGTGAAGCATTATGATACCTCCGCCGCCCATATCAACGCGAGCGTGGAAACCAGCCTGCGCGGCATGGCGATAGACCACATCGACCTGTTGCTGATCCACCGCGCCGACCCATTGATGAACCAGCATGAAACCGGCGGCGCCCTCGACGCATTGGTCGCATCCGGCAAGGTTCGGGCCGTTGGCGTCTCCAATTTCCGGCCTTGGGAATTCACGTTGCTGCAATCGGCGATGAAAACCCCTCTCGCCACCAACCAGATCGAACTGAACCTTGTGGCGCATGAGGCTTTCACCAATGGCGATGTGGCCTTTCATCAGGAACGCGGCGTGCCTTTGATGGCATGGTCGCCCTTGGCCGGGGGCCGCTTGCTGGCCGAAGCCGGGGAACCCCTGCGGTCACGTCTATCCGAAATCGGTGCCGCCCATAACACGGATTGGAGTGCGGTCGCCGTCGCATGGCTCTTGCGCCACCCGGCACAGATCATCCCGGTGATGGGCACCAATAGCTTGCCGCGCGTAGCAAATATCGCAGATGCGCTACGCGTCGAGATTGATCGCCAAACGTGGTTTGAGCTTTACACCCTGATCCTTGGCCACGAGGTTGCCTAATGGCCGATGGAGGGAAAATGCCTGAAACAACTTTCATTCCTGTAGGTAAACAGTCCCGCGCCTTTCGGGATGCTTTGGGTTGCTTTGCAACCGGGGTCACCATCGTGACCATCGCAACCGATCATGGGCCGATGGGCTTTACCGCCAACAGCTTTGCCAGCCTGTCGATGGACCCTCCGCTTGTGCTGTGGTCGCCGGCAAAATCCTCGGCGCGTTTTGCGCATTATGCCAGCGCCCGCCATTACGCGGTCCATATTCTCGGGCAAGATCAGCCAGACCTTATCGCCCGCTTCATCCGTGGCGGGCCGGGGTTTGAGGGGATGTCATATCACCGCAATGCCGAAGGCGTGCCGCTAATCCCCAACACATTGGCAAGATTTGAATGTGAACAACACGCGACCCATGAGGGCGGCGATCACCTGATCATTGTGGGCCGGGTGCTTCGCTGCGCGCAACGTGAAGGCGCGCCACTGGTATTTGCGATGGGTCAATATGGTGGGTTCGCCCCCGAAAGCTGACGACGAGGAGGGTGCGCCGGGTTCAGAAGCCCTGCGCAAAACGGGAGGGAGCGCGCCATGGGCGCAGTACTGGGTCTGACCAACAGGCTGGGGGCATTAAACGCTGCTCTGCTGACGTTTGGCCGCCGCTTGGGCGCAGGCTTTGTGGGGTTAATGGTGCTTATCATCCTGCTTCAGGTCTTCTTTCGCTATCTGCTCGACAGTGCTTTGGCATGGCCCGAGGAAGCATCGCGGTTCCTGATGATGTGGATGACAGGCCTGATGGCTCCCACCGCCTTTCGCCGCGGCGGGTTTGTTTCCATCGGAATACTGACGCGCCTGCTGCCCCGCGTTGCCTCTGCGGTCCTCGCGCTATTCTTGCTGGGCCTTTCGCTTGTGGTGATGATTATGGGTCTGCGCATCGGCTGGTCTGAGGTCACTGGCCTTGGCGGGCGCTTTACCACCGACAGTCTGCATTACCCCACCACGTTTGATTTCAGCACCTGGGCCAAAGTGCCTAAATCCTGGATGATGCTGTCGCTTGTCGTCGGACTGGTGCTGCTCATCTCGGTCTGTGTGGAGCTGATGTTGCGCAACCTGATCACCCTTGCGGGTCGGCAGGAACAGCTTCTCATGATCCCGGAAGCCGCTATCGGGGGGGCTGAATAATGCTCTCACTGTTCCTCCCCCTGTTCTTGATTTTGCTGCTTGTGGGCCTGCCGGTATTCTTCGGCCTCATCGCGGCCCCCGCGATATTACTTTGGCTCAACGGCCAAGAGCGCGATATCGTCTTGCTATATCGCAACGTCTATAACGGGATGGACAGCTTTCCGCTGATGGCGATCCCGTTCTTCATGTTGGCGGGCGAGGTCATGAACCGCTCCAACATCACCCTGCGCCTGGTGGAGTTCAGTCAGGCCATGATGGGCCATCTGCGCGGCGGTCTGGCCCATGTGAATGTGCTTTCGTCAATGCTGTTTGCCGGGCTTTCCGGCTCTGCTGTGGCCGATGTTTCGGCCCTGGGATCCATGTTAATCCCCGCGATGGAGAAACAGGGCTATACCCGCAGCTTTGCCGCAGCGATTACGGCGGCGAGTTCCATCATCGGCCCCATCATCCCGCCCTCGGGCATCATGATCATCTATGCCTATGTCATGGGCGAAAGCGTGGCTGCGCTGTTTCTTGCGGGCATCGTACCGGGCATCTTGATGGGCGGCGGCTTGATGCTGATGATCCATTTTCTGGCCGACCGTTACAACCTTCCGGCCGCCACCCGCCGCGCGACATGGGGCGAACGTGGCAATGCCAGCCTCAAGGCCATCTGGCCCTTGCTGACCCCAGTGATCATTATGGGCGGCATCCTTGGCGGCATCTTTACCCCGACCGAGGCCGCCGCAGTTGCGGTGGGCTATGCCACGCTAATCGGCCTTTTCGTCATGCGCACCCTGCGCTTGTCAGACCTGCCCGATGTGTTGACTCGCGCGGGCATGACCTCGGCCGTGGTCTTGTTGCTGGTGGGCGCAGCCATGGCGTTCAAGACCGTGGCAAGCCTTAGCCATACGCCCGAGTTGCTGGCCTCCATCATCCTTGGCCTGTCGGACAACCCGCTGATCCTGCTGTTCCTGATCAACCTGCTTTTGTTCGTCGTTGGCATGTTTTTGGATGCAGGTCCCGCGATCATCATCCTTGGTCCGATCCTTGGGCCGATCTTCACCTCGCTCGGCGTCGATTCAGTTCATTTCGCCATCATCATGGCCGTGAACCTGACCGTGGGCCTGCTTACGCCGCCCATGGGATTGGTGCTGTTTGTCACATCCTCAGTCTCGGGGCTGCGGGTCGAAACCATCGCCCGTGCGACATTGCCCTTTCTTGCGGTCGAGATCTTTGTGATCTTCCTGATCACATACTTCCCGGCCATCAGCCTTACGGTCCCGCGCTTTTTCGGTTTCGTTCAATGAGTTACACGTTAACCACAGGGAGAAGAGCCGATGAACAAAATCCTTAAATCCGTGATGCTCGCCACGCTTTTGGCAGGCACCACCAGCATGGCGATGGCGCAAGCTGTAACGCTGCGCGCAACCGCAAACTCCAACGAAAATGACGAAGACTATGACGGGCTGGTCGTCTTCAAGAATTATGTCGAGAACGCGTCGAACGGCGAGATCGCCGTGGAACTGTTCATCGGCACCCAGCTTTGCGGCAAGGGCGATGAATGCCTTGCAGGCGTGGCCGATGGCTCAATCGACATCTACATCTCTACCAGCGGCGGCGCAGCGGGCCTGTTCCCATATATTCAGGTCCTCGACCTGCCCTATCTGATGAGCGATGACCGCGTGGCCGAAACCATGCTGACCAGCACCGATTTCACCTCTAAACTGCGCGCCATGGCAATGGCCGACAGCGGCGACACAATCCGCCTGATGACCATCGGCAATACCGGCGGCTGGCGCAACTATGCCAACACCAAAAAGCGCGTCACCGGCCCCGGCGATCTGGCCGGCCTGAAAATGCGTACCGTTCCGGCGGATCTACCGCAGGAATCAGCGCGCGCCGTTGGCGCCTCCCCCACCCCGATCGCATGGCCAGAGCTGTTCACTTCGCTGCAAACCGGCGTTGTGGAAGGCACCGCGAACGGCATTACCGACATCATGAGTATGAAGTTCCCCGATGCTGGCCTGAAGTTCCTGACGCTGGATGGTCACAGCTACATGGGTGCCTTCTGGTGGATGGGCAACGCCCGTTTCACTAGCCTGACGGATGCACAGAAAACCGTTGTACTGGATGGGTTTGCCGCCCTTCAGCAGGCCACTTTCGCCAGCCCCAAGCGCAAGGAAATCCAGGCCTATGCTGATTTCAAAGCGGCAGGCGGCGATATCTATGTGCCAACGACCGCGGAAAAAGCCGCCTTCAAAGCCGCGGTTGGCCCGGTGCTTGACTGGTTCAAGAGCAGCGTAAAAGGTGGGCCGGAAGTGCTTGAAGCCTTCACCGCTTCCGTAGCCGAGGCGCAGACAATCGTTGACGCCAAGCGCGCGGCAGACCTGAAGTAACACCGTCGCGGCACTCGGGTATCCGAGTGCCGCGTCTTTCTGGATAACCCAAAACGCTATAGGCCTCAGTTCATCACCAGCGAAAACGGCAGGTCTTTCGCCGCCGCCCGATACCATTTGCGGATCATGGCGCGCTCTGCATCCTCCATATAGGACACATTGGCAGGGGGCATCGCCACGCTGACGCCTGCCTGAATGTAAATCAGCCCTGCGTTCTTTGCGATATCCGCAGGCGTCTCCAGTAAGATGTTCTTGGGCGCGCGGTGAATACCCTCATAGCCCGGCTCACGCGCATGGCACATCGCGCAGCGCCCCGGAATGATAGAGGCCGCATCGTCAAAACCTTCGGCACTGGCAAACACCTGCTCCACCCGCGTCAACTCCCGCGCCTCCGATTGCTCATAGCTTTCTTGCATCAGGGGTGCGGTTGACAGCGCCATGATCAAGATGAAAAGCACCACTGAAACCAGCCACGTCCATGTCGGGTTGCCCTTCTGGGCATGAAGCGCGTTGAAATAGTGCCGGATCGTGACACCCATCAAAAACACCAAAGCCGCGATCAGCCAGTTGTATTCCGTGGCAAATGCCAGCGGGTAATGATTGGCCAGCATCAGGAAGATCACCGGCAGGGTCAGGTAATTGTTATGCGTCGAGCGCAGCTTGGCGATCTTGCCGTATTTGGCATCGGGTGTGCGCCCCTCTTGCAGGTCTTTCACCACGATCCGCTGATTGGGCATGATGATAAAGAACACATTTGCCGTCATGATCGTCGCCGTAAACGCGCCCAGATGCAGCAATGCCGCCCGGCCCGTGAAAATTTGGTTATACCCCCAAGCCATCGCCACCAACAAAACGAAAAGCAGCACCATCAACAATGTAGGCCGGTTCCCAAGGCTGGATTTGCACAGGAAATCATAGATCAACCACCCCAGCGTCAGCGAGGCCGCTGAAATCACGATGCCTTGAAACACCGACAAATCAGCCTTTTGCGCGTCGATCAGATACAGCTCCGCACCAACCCAATAGACGATCATCAACAGCGCCACACCCGACAGCCAGGTGAAATAGCTTTGCCATTTATGCCAGATCAGATGGTCGGGCATATTCGGCGGGGCCACCAAATATTTCTGGATGTGATAAAACCCGCCGCCATGCACCTGCCACTCCTCGCCAGAAGCGCCCTCTGGCATGTTCGGCACTTTGCGCAGCCCCAGGTCAAGCGCGATGAAGTAGAACGACGCGCCGATCCATGCCATCGCCGTAATGACATGCAGCCAGCGCACGGCAAAGGCCAACCACTCCCAGATGATAGCCATCTCAAACATATCGCTCTCCCCTTGATCCTTGCCCGTTAACCCTATGCCGGGGCCGTATTTGATTGTATTGCAAAAAGACTTCTAGCTGTTTCAAATTTGTACTAACAATAACATATGGCTTATCTCGACAACATCCGCACTTTTGTCCGCGTGTATGAGCTGGGCAGCATGTCCTCTGCCGCGCGCGATATGCGCATTTCCGCCGCAGTTGCCTCTGCCCGGATTTCACAACTGGAGGAGCATCTCGGGGTCCGCCTGTTTCAGCGCACCACCCGGATGCTGAACCCGACCGAACAAGGCAACATCTTCTACCCCGGCGCACGCAAAATCCTTGAAGCGGTGGAAGAGGCGGAAACCGAGGTCAATGAGGTAACCCTCGTGCCGCGTGGTATTCTGCACGTTTCAGCCCCCTTGGGCGTTGGCCGCAGGCTGATCGCGCCCGAAGCCGCGTCGTTCCGATCACAATACCCGCTCATCAAAATCCGCCTGCGCCTATCGGATCGCAAGATTGATCTGGCCATGGAAGGGCTGGACGTGGCCTTCTTTCTCGGCATCCCCGAGGATTCCAGCCTGCGCATCCGCAAGATCGCCGATTGCCAAAGGGTGCTCTGTGCCGCGCCTGCCTATATTGCCGAACGGGGCGCGCCCGAAACCATCGAGGCGCTGCGCTCTGAGCATGACTGCCTGAACCTGCGCTTTCCCGGCGCGCCCGAATTTCAGTGGTCTTTGCAAACCGGTGACGGCGTGAAGCGGATCGACGTATCGGGCCCGTTTGAATGTGACGATGGCGACATTCTCACCGATTGGGCGCTGCAAGGGCATGGCATCATCATGAAGCCCCTGTTCGAAGTATCCGAATATATCAAGGCAGGCAGGCTGGTCCCCGTGCTGACCCATCAGCCGCCGGTTCCTATCCAAATGGCCTGCCTTTACTCGCATCGGCGCAAACAAGACCCCAAAGCCCGACTGTTCATCGACTTTATGGTCGCGCGCATGTCGCAAACCCTTCGCGACATCCAGCTTATAGCCTGAACCGATTCAAGAGCCGTAGCGCGCTTTAGAAATCAACCGATATCGCGACGCCTTTTTTCACGGCCAGATCCACCACGGCGGCCGCAACCGCAAGGTCTTGCAGCCCCACGCCTGTGCCATCAAACAAGGTCACTTCCTGCGGGCTGGTACGGCCCGGATGATCACCGTTGATCACGCGGCCAATATCCACGATCCGCGCCGGGTCCAATGTGCCATCGGCCACCGCATGCTGACATTCACCAATGCTGATCGCCTGCGCTACCTCATCGGTAAACACCGTCGCACGGGCCACCAAGGCAGCCTCCACCTCTTGCTTGCCCTTGGTATCCGTGCCCATGCAGGCAATATGTGTGCCGGGCGAAACCTGCGCCGACAACAAGATTGGCGCGAAGCTGGAGGTAATGGAGATAATCACATCCGCCTCCTGCCCCAACTGGTCCAATGACACCGCCTCAAACGGCAGCCCGGCCTCATGCGCAGTAGCGGCCAGACGGTCCAGCATTTCGGGGTGGAAATTCCAGCCAATCACTTTTTCAAAGGCGCGCTGCTCCAAAGCTGCCCGCATCTGGAAGCTGGATTGATGCCCCGCCCCGATCATGCCCAACACCTTTGCATCCGGCCGCGCCAGATGGCGGATCGACACGGCCGAAGCCGCAGCCGTCCGTAGCGCCGTCAAAAGATTGCCCCCGACAAGCGCCTTGACCCGGCCCGTATCGGCATCAAACAAAATCACTGTGGATTGGTGGTTCGTCAGCCCCTTGGCTTCATTCCCCGGCCAGTACCCGCCTGATTTAAGCCCAAGCGCCAAGGAGGTCCGGTCAAACCCGGATTTGAAACCATAAAGCGCGTCGGCATGGCCAATCGCTTCCCGGATCACCGGGAAATTATAGGCATCGCCCCGCGACATGGCGGCGAAAACGCCCTCCACAGCTTCAAAACACGATTTGCGGTCCATCAGACCGGCAATTTCTGCCTCTGGCACGATCAGCATGGTGGTCCTTTCAACAGGGCACGCGCGCCCCTCGTTCTTCCAAGAATATGTCGGGGGCCTGCCCCCGACAATTGTGCTTCAATCGGCGATCAAAACGCCTTGCCGCGCGCAGAAACAGGCCAGACGACCTCTACCTTGCCACCGCGCACGCCCACATACCAATCATGCACATTGCAGGTTGGGTCACAGTGGCCCGGCACAAGGCGCAACGTGTCATTGACCTTCAAAACGCCACCCGGGTCTGCAACAACGCCATGTTCATCGGAACATTTCACATATGTCACATCATTGCGGCCAAAAACCACCGGCAAACCGCTGTCCACGGATTGCGCCTTCAGTCCCGCATCCACAATGGCCTTATCGGCCTTCACATGGCTCATCACCGTGGTCAGGATGAACAGCGCATTTTCCCACTCGCCCTGATCGATGCGCTTGCCGTCCTTATCCAGAATCCGACCGTAATCAGCATCCATAAAGGCGTAAGAGCCACACTGAAGCTCGTTGTAAACGCCGGAAGCGCCCTCAAAGTAATAAGACCCGGTGCCACCGCCGCCCACGATATCACACTCCAGCCCGACGGATTTCAGCCCATTCACCGCATCGGCCACCTGCGCGATAGCCACGTCCAGCTTGGCCTTACGGTCGGCGTAGCTGTCCAGATGCTGCATCGCACCCTGATAGGCCTGAATCCCCGCGAATTTCAGCCCCGGCGCCGCGTCAATCAGCTTGGCGATATGCACAACGTCTTGCGTGGTGCTTACACCACAACGGCCCGCGCCGCAGTCGATCTCCACCAGACATTCAATCTGGGTGCCATGCTTTTGTGCAGCGGCAGACAGGTTTGCGACATTGGCCGCATCATCAACGCAGCACAAAATACGCGCACCAAGCAAGGGCAGCCGGGCCAAGCGGTCTATCTTGGCCGGTGTCGTTACCTGGTTTGAGACCAGCACATCCTTGATCCCGCCGCGCACAAAAACCTCGGCCTCGGAAACCTTCTGGCAACACACGCCACAAGACCCGCCCAGCTGTTCTTGCAGCAGCGCCACATCCACCGATTTGTGCATCTTGCCATGCACCCGGTGGCGCACGCCCATCTCTTTGGCGAAATCGCCCATCTTCTTGATATTGCGCTCCAGCGCGTCCAGGTCGAGGACCAGACAAGGCGTTTGAATATCAGCCTCATCCATCCCCGGAACGGCGGGAATATCATAGCCAACGTCATAGGCATCAAAGTTCACAGGTGCGTTCATGGTCATTCCTTCAATGTTCAATGTTTCTGCCAAGGCAGATGATCCAGATCGACGTTGCCGCCGGTAATCACCACGCCAACACGTTTGCCCGCAAATACCTCGCGGTTTTTCAGAATGGTCGCCAAAGGCACAGCACTGGAAGGCTCCATCACGATCTTCATACGCTTCCAGATCATATACATCGCGTCAATGATCTCCTCTTCCGAGGCTGTCAGAATATCGGTGACGTGGTTGGACACGAAATGCCAGGTCAATTCCTTCAGCGGAACCTTCAGCCCATCGGCCACTGTCTCAGGCGCATCATCGGCAATGATGTAGCCTGCCTTAAAGCTGCGGTAGGCATCATCAGCCTGCTCCGGCTCTGCCGCATAAATGGTGACGCCGGGCGCAAGATTGGAAAGCGTCAGGCAACTGCCAGAAATCATTCCGCCGCCCCCAATGGGTGCCACGATGGCCTCCAGCCCCGGTATCTGCTCCAGCATCTCCTTTGCACAGGTCCCCTGCCCCGCAATCACGCGCGGGTCGTTATAGGGATGCACAAACTCCGCCCCGGTTTTGGCCAGAACCTGGGCAAACACCGCCTCGCGACTGGTTGTCGAAGGCTCACATTCCACCACATGCCCACCGTACCCGCGCACCGCATCCTTCTTGGCCTGCGGTGCGGTATGGGGCATCACCACCGTGCAAGGTATGCCGCGCCGCCCCGCCGCATAGGCAAGACAAGTGCCATGGTTGCCGCTGGAATGGGTCGCCACCCCGTGCGCCGCTTGCGCATCAGACAGCCCAAAAACCGCATTCGACGCCCCCCGCGCCTTGAAGGCCCCCGCCTTTTGCAGGTTCTCACATTTGAAAAACAGCTCCGCGCCCGTCAGGCTGTTCAGATATTGCGAGGTCAGAATCGGGGTCCGGTGGATATAGGGTTTGATCCGCTCATGCGCGATC
>CALEMZ010000128.1 GCA_937910975.1 uncultured Pseudorhodobacter sp.
CTGGCGTCATCGGCGGAAACCGGGGCGCGCGGCACTGACACCGGGGCAGGTGCTGCTACAGGGACGGCAGCGGGAGTGGGAGTGGCGGCAGCTTTCGCCACGTCTTCCTTCATCACGCGGCCATCGCGGCCAGAGCCTTGCACCTGATCGCGGTTCAGACCGGCCTCGGCCATCGCCTTTTTGGCCGAAGGCGCATCCTCAACATCCTTGGTGCCTTTTGCGGCGGTAGCCGGAGCAGCAGCGGCAACCGGAGCGGCGACAGTAGTCGCACCTTCGGAAATCACCGCCAGCTTGGCGTTGGCGGCAACGGTCATACCCTCACCCGCGATAATTTCGGTCAGCACGCCCGCAACCGGGCTTGGCACCTCGACCGAAACCTTATCGGTTTCCAACTCACACAGCATTTCATCTTGCGCGACCATATCCCCCACCTTCTTGAACCAGGTGGAGACGGTGGCCTCGGAGACGCTTTCACCAAGGGTTGGCACGTTCACATCAGTCATTTTGCCCTCTTTCACGCTGGCCTCGGCCTTTGCGCCTTTGTCATTGGTTTTCGGGGCCGCCGCCGTGGCTGGGGCCCCCGCGCCGATCTGGGCCAGAAGGGCGGTAACGCCCACGGTGGTCCCTTCGACGGCGACGATTTCGGTCAGGATGCCCGCTACCGGGCTTGGAACCTCAACAGTGACTTTATCGGTCTCCAGCTCACACAGCATTTCATCGACCGCGACCCTGTCCCCCAGTTTTTTATACCAAGTGGCGACGGTCGCCTCGGTGACGCTTTCGCCCAGTGTGGGAACCCGTACTTCGGTTGCCATCAGTTCCCTCCCGTCAGTGCGTCAGCGATCAGCGCTTCTTGTTCCATCTTGTGGCGGCTGGCGAGGCCCGTTGCGGGCGATGCGCTTGCTGCGCGGCCCACATAGCGGGGGCGGCTGTTAGCCGCCTTGATGCGGGTCAGAACCCACTCAATATTCGGTTCCACAAAGCTCCAGTAGCCCTGGTTCTTCGGCTCTTCCTGACACCAGACAACCTCGGTGCCCTTGAACCGCTCCAGCTCCTTGACAAGGCTCATCGCGGGGAAGGGGTAGAATTGTTCCAGTCGCAGCAGATAGACATCATCAAGCCCCTGCGCATCCCGCGCGGCCAGAAGATCAAAATAAACCTTACCCGTGCAGATCACCACGCGCTTGATCTTGTCATCGGCTTTCAGCGTCAGTTCCGAATGGCCCTTTTGCGCATCATCCCAGAGCACGCGGTGAAAGGCTGATCCGGTGGTGAAGTCATCAGCATTGGAAACACACATCGGGTGGCGCAGCAGGGATTTCGGCGTCATCAGGATCAACGGCTTGCGGAAATCGCGGTGCAACTGTCGGCGCAAAATGTGAAAGTAGTTCGCCGGGGTCGAGCAATTTGCCACGATCCAGTTATCATTGGCCGACATCTGCAAGAAACGCTCTGGCCGGGCCGAGGAATGCTCTGGCCCCTGTCCCTCATGGCCATGCGGCAGCAGGCAAACAAGGCCTGACATGCGCAGCCATTTCGACTCGCCCGAGTTGATGAACTGATCGAACATGATCTGCGCGCCATTGGCGAAATCGCCGAACTGCGCTTCCCACATGGTCAGGGCATTGGGTTCAGACAGCGAATAGCCGTATTCAAAGCCTAGCACCGCATATTCCGACAACATGCTGTCAATCACCTCATACCGCGCCTGACCCGGTTTGATGTGGTTGAGCGGATAGTGCCGCTCTTCGGTGGCTTGGTCGATGAAGGCGGAATGACGTTGGCTGAAGGTGCCGCGGGTACAATCTTGCCCCGCCAGACGCACGGGGAAGCCCTCGGTCACGAGGCTGCCAAAGGCCAGCGCCTCGGCGGTGGCCCAGTCAAACCCCTTGCCCTCGGCGAACATCTTGTTCTTGGACTCAAGCTGGCGGCCCACAGTTTTGTGCAAATCAAACCCGTCCGGCACGCGGGTCAGCGCGGCACCAACCTCGGCCATCGCCTTTTTGCTGATCGCGGTCTTGCCCGGCTCATAGTTCTCGCCCTCACGGGACATGTTCTTCCAGCGGCCATCCAGCCAATCGGCCTTGTTCGGCTTATAATCCTTGCCCGCCTCAAACTCTTCATTGAGATAGGCCTGAAAGGCGGCCTTCATATCCTCGATTTCGCCCTCGGGGATCAGCCCATCCTTGACCAGCCGCTCGGTGTAAAGCGACAGGGTGGTCTTGTGCTTTTTGATCTGGGTGTACATGGCCGGGTTGGTGAACATCGGCTCATCGCCTTCGTTGTGACCAAAGCGGCGATAACAGAAAATGTCCAGAACCACGTCCTTGTGGAACTTCTGGCGGAACTCAATCGCCACGCGGGCGGCATGGACCACGGCCTCCGGGTCATCGCCGTTCACGTGGAAAATCGGCGCTTCCACCATCAAAGCGATATCGGTCGGATAGGGGCTGGAGCGGCTGAACGACGGTGAGGTGGTAAAGCCGATCTGGTTGTTGACCACGATATGAATCGTGCCGCCGGTGCGATGTCCGCGCAGGCCCGAAAGTCCGAAACATTCCGCCACAACGCCCTGGCCCGCAAAGGCCGCATCGCCATGCAACAGGATCGGCAAAACCTGATAGCGGCGCTCCACATCGTTCATTTGGTCTTGCTTGGCGCGGACCTTGCCCAGAACCACCGGGTTCACCGCCTCCAGATGCGAGGGGTTGGCAGTTAGCGACAGATGCACGACATTACCGTCAAAATCGCGGTCCGACGACGCACCGAGGTGGTATTTCACATCGCCCGAACCATCCACATCTTCGGGCTTGGATGACCCGCCCTGAAATTCGTTGAAAATTGCGCGGTAGGGTTTTTGCATTACGTTGGCCAGAACCGACAGGCGGCCCCGGTGCGGCATGCCGATCACGATGTCCTTAACCCCCAGCGCGCCACCGCGCTTGATGATCTGCTCCATCGCCGGAATAAGGCTTTCGCCGCCATCAAGGCCAAAACGCTTGGTGCCCATGTATTTGACGTGGAGGAACTTCTCAAAACCTTCCGCCTCGACCAGCTTGTTCAGAATGGCTTTGCGGCCCTCACGGGTGAAGGCGATTTCCTTGCCGTAGCCCTCAATCCGTTCTTTCAGCCAGCTCGCCTGCTCCGCGTTCGAGATATGCATGTATTGCAGCGCAAAGGTGCCGCAGTAGGTGCGCTTCACGATGTCAATAATCTGGCGCATCGAGGCGAGTTGCAGGCCCAGAACATTGTCGATGAAGATCGGGCGGTCCATATCCTGTTCGGTGAAGCCGTAGGATTTCGGGTCGAGTTCCGGGTGGTTGGAGTGGTCCTGCATCCCCAGAGGATCGAGATCAGCGGCCAGATGCCCCCGGATGCGGTAGGCGCGGATGATCATCAACGCGCGGATGCTATCGAGCACGGCACGCTGCACCTGCGCGTCCGAAAGGCTAACGCCCGCCTCTGCCGCCTTGGCAACAATCTTCTCCCCCGCAGCTTTGCCTTCTTTCGAGGGCATCAACGGCCATTCGCCCGTAAGTGCGCCCGTCAGATCATCACTTGGAACGGGGGGCCAATCATTGCGCGCCCAGCTAGGGCCAGCGGCAGCGTCCAGTGCCACGCGGTCCGCCTCGCCCAGTTCCTTGAAGAACGCAGCCCATGAAGCGTCTACGCTGGACGGGTCCGCCGCGTGTCTGGCGGCCATCTGGTCGATGTAATCGGCATTGGCCCCGTCAAGGAAGCCTTGCGCGCGGAATTGGGCGTTGGGGGATTGTTCGGTCATTGCAGGGCCTCATATGGGTTTGGGGGCCGGGTGTAGGGTAGTGTTGATCCCGTGTTCTCGGAGTTTGGCAAGGCGAGGTTTCCCCCGCCTAAGAGTTTAGGCCTTGATCGCGGCCAATACGGCCTCACCTAGATGCGCGGGGCTTTCTGCCACGACAATACCTGCGGCTTTCATCGCTTCGATCTTGCTTTCCGCGTCGCCTTTGCCACCGGCAACAATCGCGCCTGCATGGCCCATACGACGACCGGGGGGGGCGGTGCGACCCGCGATGAAGCCAGCGGTCGGCTTCCAACGGCCTTTTTTACGTTCATCGGCCAGGAACTGCGCGGCCTCTTCCTCGGCGGAGCCACCAATCTCACCGATCATGATGATCGAATGGGTTTCGGGATCGGCCAAAAACATCTCCAGCACGTCGATATGTTCGGTGCCTTTGATCGGGTCGCCGCCGATGCCGACGGCAGTGGATTGGCCCAGCCCCAGATCGGAGGTCTGCTTCACCGCCTCATAGGTCAGCGTGCCGGAGCGCGAGACGACGCCGACCGAACCGCGACGGTGGATATGGCCTGGCATGATGCCGATCTTGCATTCGCCGGGGGTGATGACGCCGGGGCAGTTCGGCCCGATCAACCGGCTTTTGGAGCCTTCCAGCACCCGCTTGACCTTCATCATATCCAGCACCGGAATGCCTTCGGTGATGCAGATAATCAGCTCCATCTCGGCATCGATTGCCTCAAGGATTGAATCGGCTGCAAAGGGTGGCGGCACATAGATCACGCTGGCATTGGCCCCGGTCACATGGCGCGCTTCGTGCACAGAGTTGAACACCGGCAGGTCCAGATGCACCGAGCCACCCTTGCCGGGGGTCACGCCGCCAACCATCTTGGTGCCGTAAGCAATAGCCTGTTCAGAGTGGAAGGTGCCCTGAGAGCCGGTAAAGCCCTGACAGATCACGCGGGTGTTTGAGTTTACGAGTACGGCCATTTATTCTGTCCTATCTTCGGATGCGCCTCAGGGCGCAGATTTTTTGAATATATCGGCGCGAAAGTAGCCGGTAACGGGGTCGAATTTCGAAATGTGCCAGTGATGCCCTTACGTTCCTCGACAATCCACGGCGAGGCATTTTCATATGACTCGCCGGGGGTGCCCGAGACAAAGATGGCATCTACCTGGCCGCCAAACTGATCCATTGCCATTTGACGGTGCTTGGTTCGCTTGGAGTGACCCGGCTTTCCTTCGAAATCAGCGCCACTCGGGTGCAGGCCCCATAGGTCGAGATAAGGTAACCCGTCAGCAATTGAACGCTCTTTTTGCCAGATCGTGATGCAAACGCCGCCATCCTTCTGCGCCGACCAATCCTGTCTCGGCGCGTCAAGCATGTAGCCCAACTTCTTGAAGGCTTCGACGTATTGCACCAATCTACCCCTTGACCGCTTTCACGATCTTCTGCGCGCCGTCTTTCAGGTTCTCGGCGGCGATGACGTTGAGGCCCGAATTGCGGATGATGGCTTTGCCTTCCTCCACATTGGTGCCTTCCAGACGCACGACCAGTGGCACTTGCAGGCCCACTTCCTTCACCGCCGCGACGATACCCTCCGCGATCACATCACAGCGCATGATGCCGCCAAAGATGTTGACGAGAATACCTTTGACCTGCGGATCGCTCGTAATGATCTTGAACGCCTCGGTGACCTTTTCCTTAGTGGCACCACCGCCGACATCGAGGAAGTTCGCAGGCTCCGCGCCATACAGCTTGATGATATCCATCGTTGCCATCGCAAGGCCCGCACCATTGACCATGCAACCAATCTCGCCATCCAGCGCGATATAGTTCAGGTCGAATTTCGAGGCGGCGAGTTCTTTGGGGTCTTCTTCCGTCTCATCGCGCAGGGCGGCTATATCGGCGTGGCGATAGATCGCGTTGCCGTCAAAGCTGACCTTGGCATCAAGCACCTTAAGGTTACCATCGGGGGTGACGATC
>CALEMZ010000129.1 GCA_937910975.1 uncultured Pseudorhodobacter sp.
ACTTATGATGGTGAACTGTCACAGGCTGTGGCGGGCCAGTCGGTCACGATTACCTTTGCCGATGAGGTCGATTGCTCACGCGGCGATGTTATTGTGCAATCGGATGCGCCCTGCGAGGTGGCCGACCAGTTTGAGGTAACCCTCGTCTGGATGGATGAGCATGATATGCTGCCGGGGCGCCCATACCTGCTGAAGATCGGCACCCAGACCATGACAGCTTCGGTAACCGAGCCTAAATATGAGATCAACGTCAATACGTTGGAACATTTGCCCTCAAAAACACTGGGGTTGAACGCGATCGGTGTGGTCAACATTTCGACCGACCGGGCGATCCCATTTGAGGCCTATGCCCAGAACCCCGATCTGGGCGGTTTCATCTTGATCGACCGAATGACCCATGCCACCGTCGCCGCCGGTATGATTCATTTCGCGCTGCGCCGTAGCCAGAACATCCACTGGCAGGCGCTGGATATCGACCGCGACGCCCATGCCGCGATCAAGAACCAGAAGGCAAAAGTAGTCTGGTTCACCGGGCTTTCGGGTTCCGGCAAATCGACCATCGCCAATATCGTCGAGAAGAACCTGCATGCCATGGGCAAGCACACCTTCTTGCTCGATGGCGATAACGTGCGCCACGGGTTGAACCGCGACCTTGGCTTTACCGATGCTGACCGCGTGGAAAACATCCGCCGTGTGGGCGAGGTGGCAAAGCTGATGTCGGATGCCGGAATAATTGTGCTGACGGCCTTCATCTCACCCTTCCGGGCCGAGCGGCAGATGGTGCGCGAAATGATGGCGGAAGGGGAGTTTGTTGAGGTCTTCGTCAACACGCCGCTGGAGGTTGCGGAAAGCCGCGACGCCAAAGGCCTTTACAAGAAAGCTCGCGCCGGCAACCTGAAGAACTTCACCGGGATCGACAGCCCCTATGAAGCGCCGGAAGAGGCCGAACTGACGGTCAACACAGTAGATCTGAGCGCCGAAGAGGCCGCCCAGCAGATCGTCCAGATGATTCTGAACAGCTGAATACTTCCCCTGCGCGCCAGTTAAGATGCGGTGGAGGGGGCACGCCCCCCCACCGCCGGGGTGCCCCCAGTTGTGCCTTACCCATCCCTTTTGCCATTCTGAAGACATTGCCAGACTAGGCGGTTTGCCTCTGCAACCTAGAATTGATATGTGTTTGTATTGGCGGCGATGGAGCGTGATTGAATGTTTGATTCGAACGGGGTGTTGCAGCGGCTGGCGCGTTTTCTGCGCATTTTCTGCCTGACTCGAAAAGAGCGGCACTTTCTGAAAGCAGCTAAAACCTCTGGCCTGTTTGATCCAATATATTACCGAGGGGCCTATCCGGCCATTTCCGGCGCGTTTCACCGCTTTCCGTTACGCCACTACATCGTATACGGCGAAAATCGCGGCTACCGGCCAAACCCGGATTTCTCTCCCTCGGCCTATCTGCGCTATAATCCAGATGTCGCCGAACAAGGAACGCCGCCGTTTTTTCACTATGTCATCTCGGGCCATAAAGAGCAGCGCCTCACCAAAGAATTGCCCAAGGTCGAGGACCTGCCCGAGATCGCCCGCCCGGTGCTACGCTTTAACACCGCGCGAAACATCGCGCGCTTTGCCGTGGTCGCCCATGTCTATTACCCCGAGGTCTGGATTGAATTTGCTGAAACTCTGGCAGGTCTGGAGATCCCCTTCGATCTTTACGTCACCTTGACCTATAGCGGCGAAGAGACCGACGCGCTGATGGCAAATATCCATGCGCAGTTTCCAGGTGCTGTGACGATACCCGTGGCCAACCGTGGTCGCGATATTCTGCCCTTCCTGACGCTGGTTAATTCCGGCGCGCTGGACGGCTATGAGGCGGTGTGCAAAATTCATACCAAGAAATCGCCGCACCGCGAGGACGGCGATCAATGGCGCCGCCACCTGATCGGTGGCATCCTCCCCGAAGAGGGTCTTCCCAACTTGTTAAATACATTTCTGGCCGATCTGGGCTGCGCCTTTTGGGTGGCAGACGGTCAGCATTATACTGGCACCAAATGGTGGGGCTCTAACTTTGAGGCCACGCGCCAACTGATGCGGCGGCTGGAGGTTGATATCGGACCTGATACGCTGTCTTTCCCGGCGGGTTCGATCTATTGGATGAAGCCGCTGATCGTCGGATTGCTGAAGGCGCTGAAGCTGCAAGAAGATCACTTCGAGATTGAGACCGCGCAGGTTGACGGCACTCTGGCCCATGCACTGGAGCGCGCGATGGGCTTTCTAGCGTTGACGGCAGGACAAAAGGTATTGCAGACCACGCAATTGCTGGGAAAGCCCGCTCCGGCCGCGCCGACCCGCCCGCAATTCACCTCGGCCTTCTACCTGCCGCAGTTTCATCCCATCCCTGAAAACGATTCCTGGTGGGGCAAGGGCTTTACCGAATGGCGTGGCACAGTCTCGGCGCAAAGTCTGTTTTCCGGGCATTCGCAGCCGCTCTTACCCGCTGACCTTGGGTTTTATGACCTGCGCGTGACCGAGGTGATGGGTGAGCAGACTGCAATGGCGCGCGAGGCCGGAATAGATGCTTTCTGCGTCTATCACTACTGGTTTGATGGTCGCCGCGTTTTGGAAGAACCGCTGAACCGGCTGCTGACCCGCCCGGAAATCGACTTCCCCTTCTATCTTTGCTGGGCCAATGAAAGTTGGCGGCGCAACTGGGACGGAATGTCAGGCACGGTGCTGTTGGAACAGACCTATGCCGAAGGCTTTGAGGCGGAATTGGTCAAGGACAGCCTGCCCTATATGCGCGACCCACGCTATATGCGCCCCGACGGCAAACGCCCACGCTTTGTGATCTACCGCCCCGAGGACATGCCCGACCCGGCAGCAAGCGTGGAGCGGATGCGCGAGGCCTCGGGCACAGCAACCTGTCGACCACTGCGCGCTACACGCAAGTTGCTACGACGACGATCGCGAAGACGCAGAGCCCTTTTGACCGCCTGAGCCTTGAGGTGGTGCCGCCCGGCTGAGGATCGCGCCATGTTACCCGCCTTGGAAGTGGCCGATATCTTCCGCCGCTATGGTCCTGCCTACATCCAGGCTCACGAGGGCCACCTTGGACGTGTGGAACGACGCGTCATGTCGGCGATCGAATTGTGCCGCACGGCCGCGCTTGGTGGCCATGTTGAGGGCTGCCGGTCCTGCGGCGTGGTGCGCGTCGCCTACAATTCCTGCCGCAACCGGCATTGCCCCAAGTGTCAGGGTGCGGTCGCGCGCGACTGGCTTGAAGCTCGGTCAGGCGACCTTCTGCCGGTGCCGTATTTCCACGTGGTCTTCACGCTGCCGGCAGAGATCGCATCCATAGCCTTCCAGAACAAGAAGGTCGTCGGGAGTATCCGAAACTCTGTGTATGAGGCTCAGCCCATGCAGGTTTGACGGG
>CALEMZ010000130.1 GCA_937910975.1 uncultured Pseudorhodobacter sp.
TGAGATAGGTCGCGTCGATCATCACCGTCTTTGGAACTGCCGCCTCAGAGGCCAACCTTGCGGCCATTGCGCGCGGGCTGCATCGGGGCATGGCTCTTGCCGATGCGCGCGCAATTTGTCCCGATCTTGCGACGCGGCCGGCAGACCTTGCGCGCGAGGCGGCGGCCCTCGCCAGCCTTCGCCGCTGGGCCAGTCGCTACGCGCCAATGGTCGCAAGTGATGGCAGCGATGGTCTTATGGCTGACATCTCGGGTGTGCCACATCTGTTTGGCGGCGAAGGGGATTTGCGCGAAGACTTGCAAGCCCGGCTGGAACGCGCGGGTCTGGCGACGGTCAGTGCCATTGCCGGAACCCGTGGGGCCGCCCATGCCCTTCGTGAGGCTCTGTTGCACAAATCAGGTGATTGACGGGGTTCCCCTTGAACTGAGCGCTGAAACTGGTCAGCCGTACGTCATTCTTAGCAGCCAGACTGCGTTGAGTTTTGCGCGCCGAGTCCATGCCCTGCGACCAGCGCGGGCTATACCGTTGCCTCGCGCCGCTGCGCGCTGAGGATCGGGAAGGGCAACGGACCGTGCAGCGCAGAACGATACGCGCAAAGGAAGATGGACCAACCCAGCATCCACAGCGCAGCACTTGCCATCACCGGGTCGGGCCAGGTCTGGGGAACGAATGGCGTCAGAACGCGCAGCAACGTGGCCAGCCAGACCAGCGCAAACGCCGAGAAAAGTCCTCGCCCCGCAATCAGCCTGCCGCCCTGCCGCGCCATCGCCGCCCGACCCGCGATCGCCAGGATCATTGTGCCCATTGCTCCCATCGTCAGGCCATGCACCGCCGAAACCAATGGCAGAACCTGCGGGTGCCGCATCGCCGTGCCCATCAGGATCAAGCCCGCGGGCACCCAGAGCCAAGCCAGATGCAACATCAACAATGCCGGATAATGCCGCGTATGCAGGCTTTGCCAGCCAATCAGCCGCAGACAGTGCAAGACGCCCGCCAAAACCAGCCACGTCCCCGCAGCTGTGGTTTGCCCCGCCAGAGCCATACCCCCGCCCAGAGCCGTTGCGATCAGCGCGCCGGATGACAGCAGCCTGTGGTCGTGAAAAGTCAGGTCGGACGCCGTGGTTTGCAGCCAACTGCGGGTGAAGGCGGGAACGGCGCGCCCACCGATGATGCTGATCAGCACCGTAAACAGCAGCACCAGGGCCAAAGGGTCGAACGCCGTGTCGCGCCACCCAAGTATACCCGCCAGAACGGCGGCATCGCCCAGCGCCAGCCCGGCAATGGCACCGACAAGCCACAGCCGCCGCCAGACCCGTGCCGCGATCAGATGGCAGGCCAGGATCAGCGCAAGCGCCCCGAAATAGGCCAGTGCCATCGTCAAAACCAGCCCGAACGGCAGGCTTTCGTTCAAGGGCAACGCGGGCCGCGCCAAAAGCCACAGCAGCGTCAGCGCCCGCACGCTTTGCGGGGAAACCCGTCCTGCGCCCGTCCAGCTTGGCAGCGCGGTCAGCAGATATCCGCCAACTGCCGCGCCGCCCATGCCAAACAACAACTCGTGCAGATGCCAGCGCACGGGCTCGGCCCCCAACCCGCCCGGCCAAAGCCAAACCGCCGGGGTCAGCAGCGCACAAAGCCCGGCGCAAAAAAACAGCGGGCGGTGAGCCGCTTGCCAAAGCGGATGGTCAAGCCGTAGCACAGGTCAGGCGCGCGCGGTGTCGAACCGGGCGAACAGAACGGCATTTTCCAAGTGCATATGCGCCACCAGATCCTCGGAAAACTTGCGCAACCCGGTGTAAAGCGCCGTCCACGACCCGCAGGCCCCTTCGGGCAGGGCCAAACCATGGGCCGCATGCTCGACCCCAGCCAACAGTCGGGCCGTGTCTTCATGTTCATGCCGCATCTGTGCGATCGGATGCACGATCATCGGATTGGCGCCTTGTCGCATCAGCGGAAACAGCACCGCCTCTTCTTTGGCCATATGCGCATCAAGATCGTCGTGGAGCGCAATCAGTGCGTCGGTCAGGCCAAGCGGAGCTTCGTCGTGATCACCGTGCACACGCTCGACCTTTTGCGCGAGGGGGATCAGCCATTCCAGTTCGGTGCGGTGGGTCTCGTGATAGCGGGTCAAGATATGATCAATCAATGCCGGGGTCGCTTCGGGCGCATCGCGGCCAGCCGCATCGGCCAGAGCTTGCAGATCAGCCAGCAGAGCGTCAGGCAGCAGGCCCGCGCGAAGAGCGGCCTCGGACAACACAATATTGCCGCCGCAGCAAAAATTGATGCTGCTCTGACGGAACAATTCCGCCGCACCGGGCAACTCGGCGGCTATCGCGGTCACTGTCATTTCAAGGGAAAGTCGGGTCATGGTGATCTCCTGTCAGGGTGTGGTCCAAGCACTTGCCTGAGGCGGTGCGAGGCGCAGCAGATCGACGGCGCGGGCGGCGATCTGAGTGGCAATTTCGAGCGTGGTTTGCGGGCGCAGATAGAACGCAGGCACCGGTGGCAGAATAATTCCGCCCATTTCCGTTACTGCCAGCATGTTGCGCAGATGGGCCTGCGTCAGCGGAGCTTCACGCGCCAGCAAGATGAGCGGGCGGCGCTCTTTCAACTGCACGCCAGCGCTACGGATCAGCAAATTGTCATCCAAACCATGTGCAATCGCGGCCAGACTGCGCATCGAGCAGGGTGCCACGATCATTCCCATCACAGGATATGACCCTGAAGCGATGCTGGCCCCCAGATCACGGATCGGATGCACACGGCTCACCAGAGCTGCAAGCTCCGCCTGTGCCTCCGGCCCGACTTCCAACTCCAAAGTGCGCTCTGCCATGGGCGAAAGCGTGAGATCAATCTCGACCCCGATGCGCGCCAGTACCCGCGCACATTCCAGCGCCAATATGGCACCCGACGCGCCGGAAACTCCAAGGATCACCCGTGCACTCATCGCATACCCGCCAGATTTCGCGCCAATAAAGCGGCGGCAAAAGTCTCGTCCTTGGGATCCAGGGCCATGACCTCGCCCCAGTCGCGTGTGGTTTCCGCACCGATCTTTGTGGTGGCATCTATGCCAATCTTGCCCGCCAGCCCCTCGCGCGGGCTGGCAAAATCGAGGTAATCCATCGGTGTGCTGTCCAGCACCATTACATCGCGCGCCGGGTCCATCCGGGTGGCCAACGCCCAGGCGATGTCATCCCAGTTGCGGGCGTCGATGTCGTCATCGACCACGATTACCATTTTGGTATAGCTGAATTGCGCCAGCATTCCCCACAACGCCATCATCACCCGCCGCGCCTGCCCCGGGTAGCGTTTGTCGATGGAAACTACCGCGATGCGATATGAACAGGCAGCGGGTGGCAACCACAGATCGCGGATCTCTGGTATCTGTGCGCGGATCACTGGCAAGGCCAGATCGTTGAACACCTCGCCGATCACCGAAGGTTCATCCGGTGGGCGTCCGGTGATAGTGGACAGATAAAGCGGGTCACGCCTATGCGTGATCGCAGAAATCCGCATCACCGGGAAGCTTTCGACCGCGTTATAGTAGCCGGTATGGTCGCCAAACGGCCCCTCCGGTGCGGTTTCATTGGGGTGAACCCAACCTTCCAGCATGATTTCGGCATTGGCGGGCACCAGCAGCGGTACAGTGCGGGCAGGCACCAGTTCCGTTCGCGCGCCACGCAAGACGCCTGAAAAACTGATCTCAGAAACCGTCTCGGGCAAAGGCAGCGCCGCCGACAACAGCGTCGCCAGATCGGCACCCAAAGCAATCGCAACTGGCATCGGCTGACCCGCTTTTGCCCAACTGCGGGCATGCGCAGCACCGCCGCGATGCGCCAGCCAGCGTAGGATCAGCCGGTCCGGTCCCAACACCTGTGCGCGGTAAACCCCCAAGTTATAGCGTGCCACCTGGGCCGCTTCGCTGCCATGGGGTCGCGTCACGACCACGGGCCAGGTGATCAGTGGCCCGGCATCACCTGGCCAAGGCGTCTGCACCGGCAGTCTCAACAAATCGGGTGCTGCGTTCACTTGCTGCACGGCCGCGCGCCGCAGCGTGTGTGGACGGGTCAGCAATGCGGCCCGCAGCATCGGCCAGCGCGACCAGGCATCGCGC
>CALEMZ010000131.1 GCA_937910975.1 uncultured Pseudorhodobacter sp.
GCCTCGAAGTGGTTGGCATTGATGTCCATATAGGCAGCCAGCTCACCGCGCTGGAACCGTTTGAGGCCGCCTATCTGAAGGTTGCGGACCTGACCCACGCCCTACGCGCCGATGGCCATAACATCCGCCGGCTTGATCTGGGCGGCGGGCTGGGCATTCCTTATGAGCGCAGCAACACCGCCCCGCCCCTGCCCATCGAATATGGCGCAATGATCAAGCGCACCGTGGGCAATCTGGGCTGCGAGATTGAGATTGAACCGGGACGGCTGATTTCCGGCAATGCCGGGGTTTTGGTGTCTCAGGTTATCTATGTGAAAAACGGCGAGGACCGGGATTTCCTGATTGTCGACGCTGCGATGAATGACCTCGTCCGTCCGGCCATGTATGGCGCGCACCATGATATCATTCCGGTGGAAGAGGGCGAGGCCGGGGCCGAACAGCAGCCCTATGACATCGTGGGACCGATCTGCGAATCTGGCGATACCTTTGCCAAGGCCCGCAATATGCCCAATATGCGCGAAGGAGCGTTGATCGCGTTTCGCTCAGCAGGGGCTTATGGTGCGGTGATGTCATCGGAATACAATTCTCGCCCGCTTATTCCTGAAGTTTTGGTGCGCGGTGATCACTTTGCGGTCATCCGGGCGCGTCCAACGTTTGACGAAATGCTTTCTCGCGATACCATACCGGAATGGCTGTGACCCATTACCGCCCAAAGGCAGGCTAGATGACGCAAGAAACCCGCCACAAAGGCTTGGATCACGTGCTTTCAGCGCGGCTGAAACGCCCGCTTTTGCTGACACGGGCAGGCCTTTGGGCAGAGCGGGTGGCGTGCAGTTTCTGGCTACTTTGGACAACGCTGATTGCCACGCTGGCGCTGTTGGCTTTTGGCCTGCAAGATCATGTGCCGCTTTGGGTGGTATGGGTCGGGCTGGGGGGCGCGCTTATCGCGGCACTCATTGCCTTGTGGCGTGGCTGGCGGAGCTTTGTCGCTCCCACCCGACAAGACGCGCTGTTCCGGCTGGATGCCACCTTGCCCGGCCGCCCCATCGCCACGCTGGCCGACACCCAAGCGATTGGGGCCACTGACCCGCAATCGCAGGCCGTCTGGGCGGCGCATCTGGCCCGCATGGCCCGCGCAGCCGCCACCGCCCGCGCCGTGCCGCCTGATCTGCGCCTGTCGCGGCGCGATCCGTTTGGCCTGCGTTACATTGCGCTGACGGGGCTAGTGATGGCGCTGCTTTTTGGCTCTATCTGGCGGGTGGCCACGATAATGGGGATCGGGCCTCCCCCTGCACAGGTACTTGCCAATGGCCCTAGCTGGGAAGGCTGGGTACAGCCGCCACCCTATACCGGCAAGCCGACGCTCTATCTCAATGACATCGATCGCGTGACGTTTGAGGTGCCAACCGGCAGCCGGGTGCAATTGCGTTTTTATGGCGAGGTCGGCGCGCTGTCGCTTGCCGAGACCATCTCGGGGCGCGACCTCGAAACCTTGGATGCCACAGCACCAAGCCAGGAATTTGAGGTAGCCAATAGCGGCGAGTTGCGAATCAATGGTCCCGGCGGCAGCACTTGGAACATCACCGCGACCCGTGATGCCCCCCCCAGCATCAGCGCCAAAGGGGACCTGACCCGCGAGGCCGATGGGCGGCTGAAACTGCCGTTCACCGCATCGGATGATTTTGGTGTCACCGGCGGGCAGGCCCTGATCGCGCTGGATGTGGCAGCACTCGACCGCCGCTACGGGCTTATCGCCGAGCCCGATATTACCGACCCGATTACGCTGGACCTGCCCCTGCCGATCAGCGGCAAACGCACGGAGTTTTCTGAGACGCTGTTGGATGATCTGTCCAAGCATGTCTTTGCCAACCTGCCCGTTACCATTTCGCTTTCCGTAACGGATTCGCCTGGGCAAAGGGGCACGGCAGAGCCACTCTCGGTGGTGCTGCCCGGAAAGCGGTTCTTTGACCCGTTGGCGGCAGCGGTGATTGAAATGCGCCGCGACATCCTGTGGTCACATACCAACGCGCCGCGCAGCGTACAGATTTTCAAGGCATTGACCCACCGCCCAGAAAGCCTGATCCGCAATGAGAATGCCTATTTGCGGCTGCGCGTCGCCTTGCGGCGGCTAGAGGCGGAAGCGGATGCGCTTTCGGTTCAGACCCGCGATGAATTGGCCGAGGCGTTTTGGGATATCGCCTTACTGATTGAGGAGGGCGATCTGGATAGCGCGCGCGAACGCCTGAAGCGCGCGCAGGACCGACTGGATGAGGCAATCCGCAACGGGGCCGACCCGGCAGAGATTGACCAGCTGATGCAAGAACTACGCGAAGCGATGGCTGATTACATGCGCCAGCTTGCCGAAGAGGCGCAGCGCAACCCCGATGGCCAAGCTGCGGCGGAACAAGAGTCGATGGAGATCACCGGCGACCAGTTGCAGGCAATGCTGGAGGAGCTGCAAAAGCTATTGGAAGAAGGCCGGATGGAAGAGGCCGCCGAGCTGATGGAAATGCTGCGGCAGTTGATGGAAAATATGCAGATAGCACAAGGCGAGGGTGGCCAAGGCGGCCCCGGCCAGCAGGCGATGAGGGACCTTGGTGAGACATTGCGCGACCAGCAGGACCTGTCGGATGATAGTTTCTCCGAATTGCAAAACCCAGGCGAGCAAAGTGATGAGCAGGGCCAAGATGGGCAAGAGGGCGAGTCACAACAGGGCGAGAGTGGCCAAAACCAAGAAGGCGCCGGGCGCGAAGGTCAGGGCCTGGGGCAAAACCTCTCGGACCGCCAGCGCGACCTGCGCGATCGTTTGGGCCGGTTGAACGGTAGCAACCTGCCCGGTGCCGGTTCCGAGCAAGGCGAAGCAGGCCGCCGCGCGCTTGAAGATGCGGGCCGTGCGATGGAAGACGCCGAGCAAGCCCTGCGCGACGGCGATTTGCCCGGTGCGCTGGACAGTCAGGCCGACGCAATGCGTGCCCTGCGGGAAGGCATGCGCGAACTTGGCGAAGCGATGGCGCAAGAGCGTCGCGAAAACGATGGCGCGCAGCAAGGTGAGGCCGTGGGCCGCGCCGATCCCAATTCTGCGCGCGATCCCTTAGGCCGCGAACCGGGCGAAGGCGCGCGCATCGGTTCAGACCGCAATCTGCTGCAAGGCGATGATGTCTACCGCCGCGCCCAAGACCTGCTGGATGAAATCCGCAAACGCCAGGGCGACCAATCGCGCCCGGAAACGGAACGGGACTATCTCAAGCGATTGCTGGATCTGTATTAACGGCCAAAGGCATAGGCCTTTTGGACACGCTTTGCGTCAAGACTGGATCAGATCAAATGCAAGGCGCATCAGCCGCCCGGCGCGCCTGTCAGGCTCTGCAGCGCCGAAATGGCGCTGCGCATCGCGCCGTCCAACCAGATCCGGCCATTATCCACTGCCACGACATAGTTTTCCATCGCGCCTTTAGTTGCGGGCAAATGCTCGGCAATCCTTGGCGCGGCCAGATAGGTCGCAACCAAAACCACAGCAAGCAACAGCATCAGCGAAAATCCGCTGCGAAAACCGGAGTTTGACGCAGGTTTCCCGGTTTCGAGCTGCTCTACCGCCACTTCATCGCCGCTGCGATTTTCCGTGCTGGCCCGCAGGGTGGAATTGATTTCCTCAATATCAGGCAAAAGATCACGGCGCGCCGTTGGCTTTTCGGTTATCTCTGGTTCGGCTTCCTGGCCGCGCAAACGGGCAAGACGGTCACGCACAGCTTTGGCGGCACTTGCGGCACCTGTGGTTTCTTCCAGCCCAAGTTCGGGCTGCGATTCCAAGGAGCGTGGCGTTTCCGACCTGCGCACGGCTGTTTCGCGCTCCGCCTCTTCGCGCAGCACGGCAAGCAGGCTTTCATCAAGGCCGCGGCGCGGCATCACGGGAATGGGCGCCTGCACCTCAGGGCTTTCTGGGGGAACGGTTGTTTCAGAAGGTTCCCATACGGGGGGAGGCGTTAGCGTTGGCGGGTGTGTCTTTGCCGACGGCGCCTGCGGTGCGGGCTTTGGTGTGACAGGCGCTTGCACGGCAGCAGCGGATTTTTCCCCGGAAGGCACTGCGGCAGCGGCATCCTCATCGTATTGGTCGTCGAGCCAAGCTTGATTAGCACTCAAATCCGCGGCGGCAGACGGTTTTGAAACGGGCTGCGGTGTCTGCATACCGGGGGCTGCACCGAAGAGCGCATCTTCTGCCTCCAGTTCGGCCTCCAGATCTGGTGACATCTGGAACCATGCATGACCGCAATTTGAACATTGCACGTCACGACCGGATTCAGGAATGGCACCATCATCCAGTTCATATTGCGCGTCGCAATTTGGGCAAACCAGCCTCATTTGCTATTCTCCGCCGTGAAACCACTCATCCCATTTGCTTTGTAGCCGCGATATTACGTATATCCAAGCCTTTGTACTCATTCTGTGCACAATAGGGCGTTGAACCCCCCCCCCAACTCTGGGTAAAACTGCCACAACCACGCGGCAACCCGCCGCACGAGACGGAGCTACGCGTGATCGCATTCGAAAATGCCGCCTATTCCTATGGCGGGGGGGAGCTGCTGTCGGATGTCAGCTTACGGCTGGCACCGGGGTCGTTTCACTTTCTGACAGGGCCATCAGGGGCAGGAAAGTCCACTTTTCTCAAGCTATGCTATGCCGAATTGCTGCCCACCGCCGGGCGGATCACCGTGTTTGACCGCGAGGTCCGCAGCCTTGACCGGGATGAGGTGGCGCGGATGCGGCGGCGCGTGGGGGTAGTGCATCAGGATTGCCAGTTTCTCGACCATCTGCCGCTGGCGACCAATGTCACCCTGCCCGCGATGGTTTCTGGGCGCAGCGCATCAGCTGCGGATTTGAACGATTTGCTGAACTGGGTGGGGCTGGCCTCGCTGGCCGATGCCTTGCCACCGCAGCTTTCGGGGGGCGAGCGGCAGCGCGCGGCATTGGCCCGCGCGGTGGTCATGTCACCCGATGTGGTGCTGGCCGATGAGCCGACGGGCAACCTCGATTGGGAAATGTCGCTCCGGCTGCTGACGTTGTTGGTAGAACTGAACAAGATGGGCAAGA
>CALEMZ010000132.1 GCA_937910975.1 uncultured Pseudorhodobacter sp.
CAATATAACCGCCGTCGCCGATGACCCCGCCCAAGCGCAAATAGGCCTTGATCAGCGCCGGCGTGCCTTGCATCGCGGCGCACCGGTCCAATGCCGCCTCCGGCACCAGATCCATCCGCTGTGCCGCAGGCCCGATGGCGCGCACGCGCAACGCCTCGGGCGCAAGATGGTTGTGATGCAAATAAGACAAAGGTTGCGCCAAGGCCGCAGTATCCACCCCATGGAAACTCGCCGCCCCGAACATGATCTCGATCCCCCGGCTCAATACATATTCTGCGAGGGAATTCCACAAAAGGAACATCGCGCTGCCCCCGCGATAGTCGGGATGTACGCAAGACCGCCCTAATTCCAACAATTCCCGCCCCGACGCCCGCAGGGCCGAAAGGTCAAACTCATCCTCTGAATAGAACTGCTCTGTGCGCCCGAGCTTTGCGCCCGGCAGCAGACGGTACACGCCCACAACATCCTCCAACGCCGCCGCATCGCGCCGCTGGTCGATCAGCAACAGATGGTCAAACGCTGGGTCAAAGGCATCACGTTCCAGCCGCGCGTCATGGTCCACCAACGGCCCCCCGGCCCCCAGTTCCTCAACGAAAACAGTATAGCGAAGCCGCTGAGCTGCGGTCAAATCGCGATCATCTTGCGCCAGCCTTAGCGTAAAATGTCTGCCCTCGGCCTGCATCGCCACCTCGTTTCTGCGCCCTGACCCTAACTAGGCGTGCAAAGGCCGCGATGCAACCAACAGCGCATCAAGCACCTATAAGCGCCCAAACTTTCAATCACCGGTTGAAAGGTCTGCGCCTTTTGCCTAGGCTTCATTTTCCGAAGTCGAAGATCGGCTCCAACCCGATAACCTGCCCATTAATCACAACCTTGCCCTGATGCTCAAAGTTCACCGTGATCCGGTCGCCCACGCGCGATTGCACTTGCCCAAATCCCCAATCAGGCTGCTGCGGATGGCGCACAATCATCCCCGGTTCCAACATCGAATTCATCACTTACCTCCTAAGCAGGATATCCTAATGACCAACCAAGCAGATATCGCCGCCCTTCTCGGTTCCCGCATATGCCATGATCTTATCAGCCCGATCGGTGCCATCGGCAATGGGGTAGAGCTTTTGATGATGGAAGGCGGCACGCCCTCGCCCGAATTGACGCTGATCGCCGAAAGCGTGGCCTCCGCAACTGCCCGCATCCGGTTCTTTCGTGTGGCATTCGGGCTTACGGACGGAGATCAGCGGATCGGGCGCGCCGAACTGACCAAGACCCTTTCCGACTACAGTCAGGGCGGTCGGGTCAGTATCGAATGGGATATTCCCGGCAATGTGCTGCGACGCGAGGCAAAACTCGCCTTTCTCGCCATCCAATGTTGCGAAACGGCACTCGCTTATGGCGGGCGCATTTCCGTCACCCTTGAGGATGAAAAATGGCAGGTGGACGTCAGCGCCGAGCGCCTGCGCATTGACCCCGATCATTGGGCCACGCTGTCCAAGCCCGCAGGCGAATTGACCCCTGCACAGGTCCATTTCGCGCTGTTCCCCGCGGCGCTGTCCCAGCAAAACCGCCGTTTGCGGGCCGAGATGACCGAGACCACAATCAAGTTAAACTTCTAACGCCAGTATAGCCGCTCTGTTGGAAGTCCCTTGCGCGCAGTTACCCGAAGCCGAGATCATTGCCACCGACCGGCCCAGAATAGCCGCTGCAGCCAAAGCCCACCAAAGATGCCGCCGGTTTCATCTTTGAAAGGTTGGAAACCGCGCGCGAACCTGAAACTCACCCCAAACAAAAAGGGCCGCCCGCAAAGGCAGCCCCCACATCACCCATACCAATCCAGTTCAAGCCCGGCAGGTGCCATCCCCGGTCACCAGATACTTGAAACTGGTCAATTGCTCGGCTCCCACCGGCCCGCGCGCATGCATCTTGCCCGTGGCAATCCCAATCTCGCCGCCCATACCAAACTCGCCGCCATCGGCAAACTGGGTTGAGGCATTGCGCATCAGGATCGCGCTGTCCAACCGCTGAAAAAACCGTGCGGCAACCGCATCATTCTCGGTCAGGATCGCCTCGGTGTGGTTGGACCCGTAAGCGCGGATATGCGCGATGGCCCCATCCACCCCATCCACGATTTTGGCCGCAATGATCATGTCCAAAAACTCATGGCCAAAATCTTCGGGTGCGGCTTCCACCACCCCCGGCACCAAAGCCACCTCGGCCGCGCCTCGCACCTCAACACCCGCCGCAAGCAGGTCTTCGACCAAAACCGCGCCATGCTTGTCCCAAAACGCCCGGTCGATCAGCAAACACTCCGCCGCCCCGCAAATCCCCGTCCGCCGGGTTTTGGCGTTCAGCACCACAGCCCGCGCCTTTTCCAGATCGGCATCGCCATCGGCATAAACGTGGCAAATCCCCTCCAGGTGCGCAAACACCGGCACCCGCGCCTCTCGCAGTACAAGGCCCACCAGGCCCTTGCCGCCGCGCGGCACGATCACGTCGATATATTCCACCGCCCGCAACATCTGCGCCACCATCTCCCGGTCGCGTGTCGGCACCAGTTGGATTGATGTCGCAGGCAAGCCCGCCTGCAAGCAGCCTTTGACCATGCAGGCATGAATCGCAGTCGAGGAATGAAAACTCTCCGACCCGCCGCGCAAAATTACCGCGTTTCCGGCCTTCAGGCACAAGGCCCCCGCATCCGCCGTCACATTCGGGCGGCTCTCATATATCACACCAACAACGCCCAAAGGCGTGCGCACGCGCTGGATATGCAGCCCCGTGGGCCGGTCCCATTCGGCCATCACCTCACCCACCGGGTCGCGCTGCTCTGCCACCGCGCGCAAACTGTCCACAATGCCCCGGATCCGCACCTCGTCCAGCATCAGGCGGTCCAGCATCGCAGGCGACAGCCCTTTTGCGGCCCCAAATTCCATATCCTTGGCGTTGGCCGCTATGATCGCCGCGCGGTCCTGCCAAACCGCCTCCGCCGCCCCGATCAGGGCCGCATGCTTGCGCTCCGCACTCGCAAAGGCCAGTTCTGCCGCGGCAGTCCGCGCTGCTTGGCCAATCTGCGCCATCATATCGCTCATGCTCACCGCATCCATGCCACCACCCTTATGCAATTCTGTCACCGCAATAGACTTTTTTACAGTAGCTTGCAATTGCTGGGCAATTCCAATGGCCCCACTCGGCCCGTCATGTTAATCATCGCATAAAAGTCAGGTGCAGATCTATCGTGACCGAAATTTTGCCGCTCACCCATGTTAAGATATCCCAACGGGATGGTGTCACGCATCTGGCATTGCGCGGGGCGTTTTCGCTGGTCAACCTCACCGATCTGGTGCGCGACCTGCAAACCGCTAGCGGTGCAGTTGCGGTGGATGCCTCCGGCGTCACTCGGCTTGATACCAGTGCCGCCTGGGCCATCGTCATGGCCGAAAAGGCCTCTGCCGCGAAGGGTTTCTCCTTCGTTGTCACCGGTCTGACAGAGCATACCGAAGCCCTGCTCAACACCGTGCGCAAGGCCCTGCCCAAGCCCGAGATTGTGGCCCCCAAGTCCAAGAACCTAGCCGATTACCTCGAACAGATCGGCCGCAGCATTGCCGCAGCGGTTACTTTTTTGCTGCAGCTTCTTGGCTATTTAGGCTTGTTTCTGCACCGACTCGTGCGGTCCGTCCTGCACCCCCGCGAGTTCCGCTTCACCGCCCTTGTGCATCACTGCCATGAGGTCGGCGTAAAGGCGGTGCCGATCGTGGCGCTGATGGCCTTCCTGATCGGCGTTGTGCTGGCCTTTCAGGGTGCCACCCAATTGCGCCAATTCGGGGCCGAAGTCTTTGTTGTCGATCTGATTGCCGTCTCCATTCTGCGCGAACTGGGCATCTTGCTCACCGCGATCATTGTGGCGGGCCGCACGGCCTCGGCCTTCACCGCCGCCATCGGTTCGATGAAAATGCGCGAAGAGATTGACGCGATGCGCACGCTGGGCATCGACATCGCCTCGGCGCTTTTTGTGCCGCGCATCCTTGCGCTGCTTCTGATGCTGCCCATTCTTGGCCTTATCGCCAATGTTTCGGGGCTGATCGGTGGCGCGCTGATGTCTTGGTTGGAACTTGGCATCTCGCCGGGCATGTTCCAAACCCGTCTGGTGGAAAATACCGGCATCTGGCATCTGCTGGTCGGTATGATCAAAGCCCCCTTCTTCGCCCTCATTATCGGCATCATCGGCTGCCACGCAGGAATGCAGGTCGGCAATAACGCCGAAAGCCTCGGGCAGAAAACCTCTGCCTCGGTTGTGGCCTCGATTTTCGCCGTGATCGTCGCCGATGCCATCTTCTCCGTCTTCTTTGCACAGGTGGGGGTATGACCGACAGACCAGACCAGCCTGCCGACCAATCAGAGGGACGCGAGGTCGTGATCCGCCTGCGCGGCATCCACAACCAGTTTGGCAGCCATGTCGTGCATGACGCGCTGGATCTTGATGTGTATCGCGGCGAAATCCTCGGTGTTGTTGGCGGTTCGGGCACCGGAAAATCCGTACTGCTGCGCTCAATCGCGGGGTTGCAACGCCCCCAAGCAGGCGAGATTGAGGTGCTTGGCACCAATGTCCGCACTGCCTCTGAGGTGGCACGCCAGACGCTGGAACGCCGTTGGGGCGTGATGTTTCAAGACGGCGCGCTATTTTCCTCGCTCAATGTACGCGAAAACGTCGAAGTGCCGATGCGCGCCGTCAATGGGCTGGACCCAAGCTTGCGCCGCCAGATGGCGGACCTGAAAATATCGCTTTCCGGCCTGCCCTATCAGGCGGGCGATAAATTTCCCTCTGAGCTGTCAGGCGGCATGCGCAAACGCGCCGGCCTCGCCCGTGCGCTGGCGCTGGACCCGGAGATCGTGTTCTTGGATGAGCCCACTGCAGGCCTCGACCCCATCGGCGCCGCCGAATTTGATACGCTGACCCGCCAACTCTGCGATACGATGGGCCTAACGGTCTTTCTCGTCACCCATGACCTTGATACCCTGCACGCCATCTGCGACCGTGTCGCCGTTCTGGCCGAAGGAAAAGTTCTGGTCACAGGCACCATGCAAGAGATGTTAAAGGTCGATCACCCTTGGGTGCATGAGTACTTCAACGGCCCCCGCGCACGCGCCGCGATGGAAGCCA
>CALEMZ010000133.1 GCA_937910975.1 uncultured Pseudorhodobacter sp.
ATGCCCAATACCCGCATGCCTGCCCCTTTTATTCCTTAAAATTCGAATAGCACGAATAGAGAACATCCGCCAAGCGCTTTGAAACGGTGCAAAGCTGTCACCGTAAATTGCTGCACCTGCAGCATATTCGACACTTCATCGATGAAAACCGACGCCTTTCGCCTTCCCCTTAAAAACAAGGCGTAATTATGGCGCTTCGCCATGCATTCCCTGCATTTCAGCTATGCTATTTCTGTGGATTGCTTTGCACCTGCAGCAAGCCTATCTGCCCTGTATCGAAACAACGTGCTGCAAATTTGTGCAGCTTTGAAAAGGAAAACCGCCATGGCCGCCTATGAGACGACCCGCACGGCGCCGTTCGGCGCTATCGCAACTTACAACTTCATCCGCTTCGTCAGCAACATCGGGAACATTGTGATCGGGTGGAACGATGCCCGCATGACCCGCAATTCGCTGAACAAGCTGTCGGACCGCGAGTTGAATGATATCGGACTGAACCGCGGCGACATCGCAGAAATTGCGCGTCAGAACCGCTTCTGATCCTGGTTCGACGGGCAAGCCTCCTTTAGGTAGCTTACCCGTCGGCCAAAATGCCTTACTGGGCAGCGACCATTAATAAAGCCGCCTCCCTATCGGAGCGCGGCTTTTTGTTATCGTTAGACAGGCGCGTAAGTGGGCTTAGTGCAGAATCTGCCGGATGGTAGCCGATATCCAAAGCGTCACACGATCCGGGGCCATCAATACCGCGCCAAGCTTGTCAAAGCCTTCGCCTTGCTGCAGCTCTGTAACTCGCTGTTCATAAGTCTGTGCGCCCACAAAATAATGAATAGAGCCCTTAAGACCGAACCCCGCCGCTATAACGAAAACGACTGGAACCAACAGCTTGAGGCGGTTCCTGCGTTCCGGTCGACGATAATGAGAGCGACCCAAAACACCGACAGCTTCAAAGCCGTAGCCTTCAGCATGGGTCTGCTTCAGCCGTCCGACACGCTCATAAAAGTCTTTGATATTTGGGTCAAACATTCCAACCATCCACATCCGCGCCCCTGTTCTGCCATATAGCTCCCAGAATGGGGCAATAGTTGGACAGAACATCGGAAAATGGGCCATGAATGACCTTATTTTCGCCTTAATTCAATGGATTATCCACGCCTCAGCACCAATGCGGACCATTCGCCAATATCTTCGCGAGAAACGGAAACAAAGCCCTGTGCGTGGTAGGCCGCTTCAATCGAATCAGCCTGAACCACCAGCAGGCCCGACAAAATGCACAAACCATCTTCGGCGATATATCTGGCCATATGTGGGGCCAGTTCGACTAAGGGGCCTTTAAGGATATTGGCAAAGACCAAATCAAAGGGGGCCGCCTCACGCAGGCGCGGATGGTCAAACCCTGCCGCCTCCAGGCATTCCACCCGCCCATCCAGCTTGTTGATCGCCATATTGGCGCGGGCCACAGCCACAGCAACCTCATCAATATCCGAGGCAATCACCAAAGCATCCGGCATCACCCGTGCTGCCGCCAAGGCCAGCACCGCCGTGCCGCAGCCGATATCGGCCACGCGCGCGGGCGCAAAGCCCTGATCAATCAGCCTGTCAAAGGCGCGCAGACAACCCAGCGTGGTGCCATGATGCCCGGTGCCAAAGGCGACCGTCGCCTCAATCTGCAACGGCACGCGCGCGGGGTCCGCCGGAATCTTATCCGCGTCATGGCTGCCATAAACGAAAAAGCGCCCCGCCTCGACCGGGCTAAGTTCGCGGCGCACATGGGCGACCCAATCAATTTCCGGCAATTCCGACAGGGCAAAGGGCCGGGCGTCAAAGGCCGTGGCCAAAAGCTCCAGCGTCACCTCGTCCGGGGCTTCCAGAAAATAGGCACCTACTTCCCAAAGCCCACTGCCATCCTCAATCTCAAAGACGCCGACGCCTGTCGGCTCCGGCTCCATCCGCTCCATCGCCTCGGCCAGCGCTTCGGCAGCGTCTTGGCCTTCAAGGGTGGTCAGCGCGGTATAGGTGGGCATGGGGAAACCTCGTCATTGGATGACTTGCGGCCTAGCCCCGGCATCCCGGCACGTCAAGCCACAAGGGGCTTTGCTTTGCGGCCTCTGGCGATAATCGTCTCATTACCCGGCTCCGGATTGCGTGGGATCAAAAGACTCAACAGCAAGGAAATAAAGGCCATCCCAGCCGCCAGCACAAATACAGATTTGGGCGATGTCACCCACAAATAGCCCAAACCCGCTGGCAAGAACACCGCGGCGATATGGTTGATGGTAAAGGCCACAGCGGCTGTGGGGGCGATATCAGCCGGGTCCGCGATTTTCTGAAAATAGGTCTTGATCGCGAAGGCCATCGAGAAAAACAGATGGTTCAGCACATAAAGCGCCGCCGCCACATGCCAACTCCAGTCAAAAACATAGAGGCAGCCGTAAGCCACGAACACCGCCGTAAGCCCACCATATTCCGCCACCAGCATTCGCCGCTCGCCAAAGCGCGCAATCCAACTGCCGATCACCGGGGCTATGAACATACTGGCCAGAAAGGTGATCATGAACAGCGCGGTCAGCGCCTGCACATTCAAGCCATAGCGTTCGACCATCATAAACGCTGCAAAGACCACAAAAATCTGCCGCCGCGCGCCCGACATGAACTGCATCAGATAATAGAGCCAATAGCGTCGACGCAGTACCATCTTCTTGTTCTGTGGATGCGGGGCCTCAAACTGCGGAAAGGCCAGTATGGCGTATAGCGCGATGGCAATCGTCACCAAACCCGCCGCCATGAAAACTGTGTTGTAATCCAGATCGAACAGCTTCCATGTCAGTACGATCAGCCCATACGACAGCAATGACGCGCCAGAACCCACCGCGACAATCCAGCCAATCACCTGTGGCGCGCGTTTCTTCTCGATCCACTGCAATTGCAGGCTTTGATTCACCGTTTCAAAATAGTGAAATCCGATGGATGAGAGCAACGTGATCACCAGAAGCCCGCCAAAACTCGGGAACCATGCCGTGATCGCCGTGGCCACGCCCAGCAGCAGCAATGACACCAACGCCAGCACCTGCTCACGCATCACCAGCAAAATCGCGATCACACCGATGGCCAAAAACCCCGGTATCTCGCGCACCGTGTGCAGCCAGCCAATTTCCACCCCGGTAAAACCCGCCGCCTCAATCACGAAATTGTTCAGCAGTGCAGACCACGTGGCAAAAGATATCGGCATCGCTGCGGCCATCAGGCAAAGCAAGAAAACGGGCCGGCGCCAGAAGGGCAAGCCAAGCGTGTCGGCAAGGGGAAGCAGGTGCAATTTCATCCACATTGCTTAATCCGCTTTTCGGGGCCAATCCACTGCCAAATTGTACCAATCTGATCTGCATCAAAGCAGACATATTCATTTCCCGCCATATGACCCTGAACGCGAGAGGAGAATGAGATGGACCTGGTCCCCCTGATAGAACGCATCGGCGAGTCTCCGACCGCAGCCCTTTTGGGTCTGATCACCGGGCTGGTGTTTGGCGTGGCCGCCCAGCGCAGCAGGTTTTGCCTGCGCGCCGCAACGGTGGAATTTGCCCGCGGCCAGATGGGGCCGCGCATGGCGGTCTGGTTGCTGACCTTCTCCACCGCGCTGGTCTGGGTGCAGGGCGCGCAACATTTCGGATTGTTCAACAGCGCCGATGCCCGGATGATGGCCGTCGCGGGCTCATGGTCCGGTGCTGTGATCGGCGGGCTTCTCTTTGGCGTTGGCATGGTTCTGGCGCGCGGCTGCTCGGGCCGCCTTTTGGTGCTTGCCGCCTCGGGCAACCTGCGTGCCATCGTCTCGGGCCTCATCTTTGCCGTGGTCGCGCAGATGAGCCTGCACGGCTTGTTCGCCCCCCTGCGTGACAGCCTCGCCCGCCTTTGGGTCACACCCGGCGGGCGCAATGTTGACCTGCTGGCCGCGCTGCACCTGCCCGAAATCAGCGGCCTTTTCCTCGGGCTGGTCCTCGCTGCACTGGCGCTGATCGTGTCATTCCGCAACGGCATTTCTGTGCGCACGCTGGTCTTCGCCTCTGGCGTGGGCTTTGCGGTGGCACTGGGCTGGGTGCTTACCTACACCCTCACCCAGGTCGCGTTTGAGCCGCAAACCGTTACCTCCGTCACCTTCTCCGGCCCCTCGGCCAATACGCTGATGTATTTCCTGACCTCGAACCCGATGCTGGAATTTGATGTCGGCCTCGTGCCGGGTGTGTTTATCGGGGCGTTCCTTTCCGCCATGCTAAGCCGCGAATTCAAATTCGAAGGTTTTGAGAATGCAGGCAACATGCGCCGCGCCATGACTGGGGCCGTGCTGATGGGCTTTGGCGCGATGCTGGCGGGCGGCTGCGCCATCGGCGCGGGCGTCACCGGCGGCTCCATCTTTGCTGGCACCGCTTGGCTTGCGCTCTTTTGTATGTGGGTCGGCGCGATGCTCACCGATTTCATCGTCGATCAGGCCGGGCAACGCGCCCTCGCCTGATACACGTCACTCCACGCCACGCCGAAGCGGCACCGTTACGAAATTACGATCAAGCCGGATTGCGTGCGGATATCACCCATGAAGAGGTAGGTGCCCAAATGCCATTCTCGTCCCGTTCCTGGCTTTCAAAGAAGGTCCGCATCTCGCTCTCGATCGCTGGTCGCTTAGCCTCGGCAAGCGCCTCGCCGGCCTCGCGGAAAACCTCGCCCCCGGGGCCGATAGCTAACGCGAATGCGATGCATTCTTCCGGGGTCGTCCCGACCAAGATCTTTTCGTCCACGCGGGTGAAAGTAATGTCAACGTAACCAGCGCTCTTCATCATTATACCCGCCATCTCCTGATTGCCCATCGAGAAAGGGCCCGGCCCACAGGTGTCAGCGTCTTCGCCGGGAGGCGGAAGATGCCGAAGGGTAATTTCCTTTGCTTCTTGCCAAGCCGGATTGTCTTCGCGCCGACGCCAGACGATATGTGTCATCTGCCCCCCGGCTTGAGCGCCAGGCGCATACGCCGCAACGCCGCCACCGGGTTTGTGAAAAACATCGTGCCAAACCGCGCAACCACATAGTCGAACTCATTCTCGGGCAGAGCGACTTCTGCATCACCGCGAAAGAATTCGGCGTGCATTAATCCTTTTGCGACGGCGTCTTTCTTGG
>CALEMZ010000134.1 GCA_937910975.1 uncultured Pseudorhodobacter sp.
GGGCCGTGCGTGCATTGTTTCAGCGATTTCTCCAAAGGCGATGGGCATCGGGATCGGCAATTTCGATACCCAAGGCCTATGCCGCGTGACCGGGATTCAAGTGCCGCAAAAGGTGCGGAAATTGGTGAAGCTTTCGGGTGCGGGCCGGGCAAAGGCTTCCATCCCCGCGCGCTGTGTGAAGGGGGTGGCGAGCACGCTGAGCAACTGATCAAACGGGGCCATATCGCCGGAGTTTGCGGCGCCGAGAGCAGCCTCAACCAGATGGTTGCGCGGGATATAAAGCGGGTTCACGCAGTTCATCGCCGTGGCGCGCGCTTCGGGCACAACCGGATCACGGGCGAGGCGTGCGAGCCAGCCTTCTTGCCAATCCATCGCATCCTCGGGGTTGGTAAATTGCGCACGCAGGGCGGAGGTATCGCCCAAGGCCACATCCGCGAGCGAGCGAAAGCTGTTGGTGAAATCGGCCCCCTGCCCTTCCATCGCCTTGAGCAGGCCGTGGGCGAGGGCAAAATCACCCTCCTCTGCAGTGGTCAGACCGAGTTTAGCGCGCATAACGGCCAGCCAGTCGGCCTCGTAGCGTTCAGTAAAGGCATCTATTTCGGCGGTAGCGGCGTGGATCGCTGCGTCATCATCCTCCGACAGGAAGGGCAGCAGGGTTTCGGCCAGACGTGCGAGATTCCAGCGCGCGATGCCCGGCTGGTTGGCATAGGCGTAGCGACCATTGCGGTCGATGGAGGAAAAGACGGTGGCGGGGTCGTATTGGTCCATGAAGGCACAGGGGCCATAGTCGATGGTTTCACCCGAAAGCGCCATGTTATCGGTGTTCATGACGCCATGAACGAAGCCCACGCCCATCCATTGCGCAATAAGTTCGGACTGGCGCGCGAGGGTGCGGCGCAGTAGGTGCAGCGCTCGATTTGGGGTATCCGCAAGGTCGGGGTGGTGGCGCGCGATCGTGTAATCCATTAGGCGGCGAAGTTCGTCAATCTCGCCACGGGCCGCGAAAAACTGGAAGGTGCCAACGCGCAGGTGGCTGGCGGCCACGCGAGCAAGGACAGCCCCTTGCGCGAGTCTCGCATCCCGCAAAACGGCCTCGCCGGTGGTGCAGGCGGCCAGCGCCCGGGTGGTGGGAATGTGCAGGGCGTGCATTGCCTCGCCCATCAGATATTCACGCAGAACCGGGCCGAGAACCGCCTTGCCATCGCCGCCGCGCGAAAACGGCGTGCGACCGGAGCCTTTGAGGTGGATATCGCGGCGCTGGCCTTCGTGGTCTATAACCTCGCCCAGCAAAAGCGCGCGACCGTCGCCAAGCTGGGGCGAAAAGCCGCCGAACTGATGCCCGGCATAAGCCATGGCCAGCGGTGTGGCTCCTTGGGGAGCTTGCGCGCCGGTCAGCGCCTTGGCACCTTCGGTAGTTTGCAGGGCATCCGGGTTCAGCCCCAGTTCGCGAGCGAGTGCGGTGTTGAGGCGCAGCACCTGCGGCGCAGGCGCATTTGCGCCTTGCCATGGGACGTAGAAGCCTTCGAGATCTCGGGCGTAGCTGTTGTCGAAGGCAAAGCCAAAGGCATCGGAGGCGGTTTGCATGGCGGGCCTTTCTGAGGCGGAGGATTGGGCCCTGTGGGGATAGGCAAAGGGGCGAATATGCACCGGCCCACAGGCCTTATTCGGCGGCAGCGCGTCTGGGCAGTACCCAACCGGGGCGCACGAAATGGCAGGTATAGCCATCGGGGCGGTTTTCCAGATAGTCCTGATGTTCCGGCTCTGCCTCCCAGAAATCGCCAACGGGTTCGACCTCGGTCACCACTTTTCCGGGCCAGAGGCCGGAGGCGTTGACATCAGCGATGGTATCAAGCGCGGTGGCTTTTTGGGCCTCATCCACGTAATAAATCGCCGAGCGGTAAGAGAGGCCCAGATCATTGCCCTGACGGTTTCGGGTGGTGGGATCGTGGATCTGAAAGAAAAACTCCAGCAACTCGCGAAAGCTGGTTTGGGCGGGATCATAGATAATCTCGATCCCCTCGGCATGGCTGCCGTGGTTGCGATAAGTGGCATGGGCCACATCACCCCCGGTATAGCCCACACGGGTGGAGAGCACTCCAAGACGTCTGCGGATCAGATCCTGCATACCCCAAAAGCAGCCCCCAGCCAGAACGGCGCGTACCTGCGTCATGTTCGAATTCCTTTGTTGCGGTTACAATCACCGTAATCCCAGCATCAACACAGGCGCAAGCCCCGTCAGGAAAATGCCCGCGGTGGGGGAAGCGACAGCAAGGATTGGGTTAGCTACGGGACTGCGAGGGCGGGTTCGGGCGACTACACGGTGCGCGCGTGCAGGGGCATCAGGCCTGTCGCCGATGGTGCCTCTGCGGTTCCAATTAGCCGATAAACCTTTCGCACCCAAGAGCCCCCATGCGGGTAAATCTTTGCCTGTTCTATTATTTAGGGTCATCGAGCTCCTCAATTGCGAACTCCAAGATCGCCGCATGAGCGGGGAGGTCATCAGGTAGTCAGTCACCCGCTTGGACGCCCTCTGGGCGTTGACCCAGATTCTACCATCCTCGCCGAAGGTCACGTCGATATTTTCGGAGTTGCTCTTCCGGTTAACGAAGTCGTGCAGGTCGTACATAGTAAACATAATTTGGCCCTTTCTCTGGCTAATGGTGTGAACTCATCGTCACCACAGAACCACGCGAGGAATCGGCGAGTCAGATCGTGTCTGCCAAGCTGACGAAGAGGCATACAGACTCTTCGGAACTCCCGACGACTTTGGGCTCGAAAGGTTCAAGGGCGACTTGAACGAGATGTCCATCGGCATCACGGCATGGCGCGCCATTGCGTTCGCCTTGGAGCGCGACCTCGAACTGCCTTTATGGCTGACGATCTACCTGAAGCAAACGGTTGGCGGCATTGACGATTGGGCCGCGCTCAACGGGCCTCCCGGTGAGTTTAAGGAGATCCTGCGTCTCAGCGGCAAGCGCAAATTCGACGACAGGTCCGGTGAACCTCGCCGGATATACGACGCAATCTGCCAATTGCGAGAGCAGCAGCCCGGCGCGACCGTGAAGGCGCTCGTCCTCGCTTATATGAAGCAGTTTCCGCGCGCTGGTGAGAACGAAGAATACGTCCGGCAGAAGTACTACCAAGGCAAGCGCCTTGCCGAGACTGGCGAGGATTACAAGGGGTGCGGTCGAAAGCGTGACATAGGAACAGGCCCCACGGTAGTACCTGAGCCTACTGAGGACGATCTCGACTTGTAACGTAACCACGGCATCTGTCTTTAGATCATCGGTTAATGCGCTCGCGGTGGCGACTCCGTGGCGATTCAAGTGGTCTCCCAAGATGCCCCTCAAAACAAAAAAACCCTCAAGTCACTGGGACTTAAGGGCTTATTTTGGCTCCGGCGGTAGGGATCGAACCTACGACCAATTGATTAACAGTCAACTGCTCTACCGCTGAGCTACGCCGGAACACGAGGAGGCATATAGCAAGTGGAATCGGGGGCGTCCAGAACCTTTCTGAATAATTTTCAGGGATTTGCTCTGAACAAGGAAAGGGCGGTGGAGGTCTGGGACCAAGCGGCAAAGCACGCGCGCATAGGGGCGCTAGAACGACGAGCCAAATGGCTGCAGATGCTAGAAAATACTGGCTAGAGCGGCGTCTTGAAAATTTACAACATGGATATTCAGAGCGCCAGTATCATCCCGGCATTTCACAAGTCTTGAAATCCAATAGAACTGAAAACAGGTTTTCTGGATTTTCTTTAGCTTCCAAGCCGCAAGATATTGGCCGCGGACAGTTTTTCCCAATCAAATTCCACCCCGATTCCGGGGGTATGGGGGCAAGGGTCAGATGGTTTTCGACTTGCAGGGGTTGGCTGGTATAGGCATCTATGGGGAAGGAATGGACCTCAATCCAGCCGGCATCAGGGCGCGCGGACGCCAGGCTGACATGAAGCTCCTGCATCCCGTGACTGCATGGCGGCACACCGAGTCCCCTTGCGAGCTCAGCGGCTTGAAGCCATCCTGTAATGCCACCACAATTGGACGCGTCGGGTTGAATATAGCTGAGTTTGGCTTGCCGCATTGCATGGTCAAACTCGTAAATCGTATGCAGGTTTTCACCCATGGCCAAAGGCATTCCTGTAGCATCGGCGATGCGGGCGTAGCCGCTGTAATCATCGGGGATGGTCGGTTCTTCGAACCATGTCAGATTGAAGGGCGCAAAGGCGCGGGCGGCGGTGATCGCCTGCGCGACGCTCATCGAGTAATTGGCATCGACCATGAATACGACATCAGGACCGATCAGATCACGCACCGCAGCAATGCGTTCCAGATCCTCATCCAGACTCGGCAGGCCGATCTTTATTTTCACCCCGTTGTAGCCGCGCGCAAGATAGCCGCGGACCGAATCCAGCAGTTTGGGCAGGGGAAAGCCAAGATCGATGCCACCGCAATAGGCGCGGCAGCGATCCGCCGCCCCGCCCGCCATTTGCCACAAGGGCTGGCCGCGCTGTTTGCCGCGAATGTCCCACAGGGCGATATCCACCGCCGAAATGGCAAAGGATGCGATACCGCCGCGCGCCACGTAATGCACATGCCATTGCATCGCGTCATTGAGCGCCTCTACCTTCGTTCCGTCCTGGCCGATAAGGAAGGGGGCCAGATCATGCTCGATCATCGCCTTGATCGCATGGCCACCCTTTACCGCCGAATATGCAGTAGAGCTTTCAGAGTTTCGCACGGTGTTGGAGTTGAACGCGGTGCGCGTCTTGGTGCTGTTGCCGCCAAGCCACCCGATCTGGGAACAGCTTTCGGAACTGGAACGGCAGCATCATGACCTCGCCGCGCGGATTGGCACGGATTTCCACGACTTCTCGCAATTAGATGGCGCATTTCATACGGCGCTGACTTCGGTGGTGCAGAACCGTTTCGTCAATCAGTTTCAAAAGGTTATATCGCTTATCTTCCACTATCATTATCAGTGGGACAAGCGGATGGAGCGTGATCGCAACGAGGCCGCGATTGGCGAGCATCTGGCGATTATCGCAGGCTTGCGCAGCGGTGAGCAATCGGTGGCACTTGACGCCGCCGCCGCGCATTTGCTGACCTCCAAGGAAACTTTGCTGTCTTCGTTGCGCGTCAATTCCTTGAT
>CALEMZ010000135.1 GCA_937910975.1 uncultured Pseudorhodobacter sp.
GCAAAGATATTCAGGCCGTTGTCGGCGCGCGCATCACCGCCCATGTCTATGGCGTCACCGATGGTGGGATGGAATATGGCGCGGTAATCCATATGGAACCGCTGCAACCACTATCCCACCGCTCACCCTTCAACGACGATGATGATAATCGCGGCGGTTATGTTTACATGCAAAGCGGCAATCACAGCCTGCGATTGGGGGGCGGAGCGGGCAACGCAGATGCAACGCCCGGCGGCTTTCCAAAGACCAGTTTCTAAAGACTCTCGGCGCACCTTTCAGGCATCGAAAAGCGCAAAGGTCAGAGATCCCGCCCGCTGTCTCAGGGCCAGCTCTCAGCCACCCGAATGCGGGTTAAGTGCAGGCAATGAAGGCAATATTTTTATGTTATAACAATAATTTGCTGGGGCATTTATGCGCGGGCTCCCTGTATGTGCCTACCCCGCCCCTTCCCTTTTTTGCGGGCAGGCCCTATCTTTGCCCAGCAACGCAAAAGGCCCCAAAATGTCCCTCTCCGCCATCCAATCGCGCCTCCTCGCGGCCTGCAAAGCCGCTGACAGGGCCCCCTCCAGCCTCACCTTGATCGCTGTTTCCAAGGTCCAGCCCCTCGACCGGGTGAGGGCCGTGCTTTCAGAGGGGCACCGTATTTTTGGTGAGAATTACGTGCAGGAGGCCGCCGCCAAATGGCCTGATCTGCGGGCGGAATTCGGCCCGGTTCAACTTCATATGATCGGCCCCCTGCAAACCAATAAAGCCAAGGTTGCGGTCGAGCTTTTTGATGTGATCCATACGCTGGACCGCCCCTCGCTTGCCACTAAACTGGCGAGCCTCGCCCAACAGCGGGGAGCCAGCCCCGATCTTTTCATCCAGATCAACACCGGGGAAGAGCCGCAAAAAGCCGGCGTTCTGCCCGTTGATGCCGACGCCTTCATCGCGGAGGCTCGCCGCTTTGAGTTGCCCGTCAAAGGCTTGATGTGCATTCCGCCCGAGGACGAAGACAGCACCCCTCATTTTGCAGCGCTCGCCAGCCTCGCCACCCGCAACGGTTTGCCCGGCCTGTCAATGGGGATGAGCAGCGATTTTGAGGCCGCGATCATGGCCGGGGCCACCCATATCCGCGTCGGCTCTGCCATCTTTGGGGCGCGAAGTTATGCCTAGGCTTGGCTCTCTCGCGCTCATCGCGGTATTGCTTTGCAGCCCCGCCCGGGCGGCAGAGCAGAGCTATAAAGTCTACTTTGGCGGCCAGCAACTCGGTTGGGTTCTCTACTCATCAGGCACGACCAGCACCCTCAGCAGCCTGTTGGACGGCACCCCCTTCGGCGTTTTCGACGGTCGCTACGAAGGTCAAAGTCGCCAGACAGGGCAAGGCGGCGCGCGCTATGAAGGCAGGAGCACCGCAACGAGGAAGAACCGCGACGTCGAGATTGTTCGCAATGACGCGGGCCAAGTGATCGAGGTCACCATCTCGCCGGAAAAAGACCGTACCGAGTCTTCTAATCCAGCCGAAGTTCCAGAAGACGTACTTGACCCGGTCGCGGGTTTCGGTCGCCTCGTCTCGGGCACATCCTGCCCCGTGGGTTTCAAGCTTTATGATGGCCGCCGCGTGGTTCAGGTGAGTCCCCGCAAAACGACAAGCAATGGCACAGCGCTAACCTGTTGGATGGATTACAGTGTTATCCACGGCCCCGGCCACCTCTCGCCGCTTTATATCAAGTCCATCGACCTTAGGATGGAGTTCGACCCCGCCATCTTAGAGGCTGGGCCGAACTTGCTCAGCTTTCGCTCAGGGCTGCTTGAGCTGCAGTTTCGGCGCGATTAACACCGAATGATTAGCCGCGTCCCAAGGCTGACGCGGGCGGCGATCCATAACAGATCGGCCCGCGAAAAGGCCACGCAGCCCGCCGTAGAATATCCGGGCCGCCGCCAACTGTGCAGGAAAATCGCCGAGCCCTTACCCGGCACCGCATTCGGCCAGTTCCAATCCGTGATCATCACCAGATCATAAAGTGGATCAGCGCGGCGCATCACCTCATGGCTGAAGCCATGCGGGGCGCGGACAAGATGGTTATAGGCCGGGTCCGCCATATCATCCGACCAGAGATCTCGCAGTCGGATCGGCTGCGCCCAAGCAGGCAAGGCTGCGCCGCGCAGACGGTCTGGGCGGTAATACATGCCCATGATGCGATGTGTGCCAAGGGGTGTGGCCCCGTCGCCTTCTCGTTTATCCGCCGAAATGCCAGCGCGACCGATGGTGCAGGCAAAACGCCGACCGGAAAACAGCAGGCCTGTCGGCGTCAGCCGCAGATCGGTGTTCATAATAGATGTCCCGATTTTGCAATCTTGGTTGCCAGATAGGCGGCGTTCTGGTCCGTTTGTCCTACGCGCAGCGGCACACGCTCGGCCACCGCAATGCCCATCGCCTCCATCATCGCGATTTTGGCGGGGTTGTTGGTCAGCAAACGTACGGCGGAAAAGCCAAGCTCGCGCAGGATGGTGGCGCCAAGGCGGAAGTCCCGCTCATCATCTTCAAACCCTAGTCGGTGATTAGCCTCTACCGTATCAAAGCCTTGATCTTGCAGCGAATAGGCGCGCATTTTATTGGCAAGGCCAATGCCGCGCCCCTCTTGGTTCAGGTACAAAAGCACGCCCGCGCCCTCGGTCCCCATCTGCGTGAGGGCTGCATGAAGCTGCGGGCCGCAATCACATTTCAGGCTGCCCAGAACATCACCGGTAAAGCAGGCCGAGTGAAGCCGCGTAAGCACGGGGGCGGCGCGGTTTGGGCGGCCGACCTCAATCGCGTAATGTTCCGGCCCGCCATCTTCGGGGCGTAGTACATGCACACGGCCAGCGCCAGCTGCGGCCATTGGCAAGCGGGCAGCACTTACGGTGTGCAGGGGCGAGGTGCGGCTAAGCTCTGGCAGGATTGCGGGCAAGGAAAGGCAGGTGAGCGCCCCGGTATTGGGCAGGTTCGCAGGAACCGACACCGCAACAATCGCGGGCAGCAACGGTGCGGATTTGGCCAGCAAGATCGCCGCGCGGTGCAAATCGGCAGCCCCCTCGCGCAGGCAACGCAATGGGCCTTTCATCGGAAAACGCAGATCATCGGCTGGGTCGGCAAGGGCGCGCAGCCATTCTATTCCGGCATCTTGTGGCACCGATATGCGCACCAAATCGCCATCATAGGCAGGAGTTTTCAGTGTCTCTGCCCGCCGTGCGGTCAGCGCCAGCGCCAAAGGGCCAAGGCTGCGCAGTTCGGTCAGACGCGTGGGCGACAGCGCCTCCACCGCGACGACCAGCAGGGCCGCGTCTCCATCGTGCAGAAAAACTGGCACGCCCATGCGCAAATCGCCCCGCGCGCGGGTCAGTTGCTCAATGATCGACAGGCCCAGCACCATGCTTGCATCCTCTTGTCCCACGCTTGATGTAACCCTAGGCGCGGGGAATTGAAACATACTGCCCAAAACACACACGTCCACGTGAGAAGTTTGCAGCATATCTTGTCGAAACCGTGGGGCAGGCGCATTTCAATCGCAAGGAAGAAGGAGCACGACGATGGCATCATTGCGGAAGATTCTTTTAGTGGACGACGATGAAGACCTGCGCGAAGCGCTGAGCGAGCAGTTGGTCATGACCGAAGATTTCGATGTGTTCGAGGCTGGCAACGGCATTGAAGGCATGGAAAAGGCGAAAGCTGCACTTTACGATTTGGTGATCCTTGACGTGGGCTTGCCCGATACCGACGGCCGTGAGTTGTGTCGCCGGATGCGCAAGGTGGGGGTGAAATGCCCGATCCTGATGTTGACCGGGCATGATACCGACGCCGACACCATTCTGGGGTTGGACGCGGGCGCGAATGATTACATCACC
>CALEMZ010000136.1 GCA_937910975.1 uncultured Pseudorhodobacter sp.
TGCCATGAAAAGGGCAGATCGGCGAGGATCTATGTGATCATCCGGGATGGAACACGTAAGGCTTTGCAGAAAGGCGATGACGTCGGCCTTTTCCGTGCCGCTCAGCGTAAAGCCGATCACCAACGAGGACTTGTGCGAGGTGCCCGGAAAGCGGCCGGCATTGGCATAGTTGTCCAGCACGTCAGACAGGGTGGCGACCGAGCCGTCGTGCATGTAGGGCGCCGTCAGGGCAACATTGCGCAAGCTGGGGGTCCGAAAGCGGCCGATGTCCTCGGGCCGCAGGGTAAAGGAAGCGATGCCGTCGCCCCCCGGCAGCACCGGGTTGTGCAACCCGGTGTTGTGAAACCCGCGCTCGACCATCTTCATGCGCGAGGTGACGATGTTGTCGGTGAAGTTGAAGCCGCCGTGGCAGTGATAGCATTCCAACCTTTCGCCAAAAAACAGGTTCTCCCCCCGTTTGGCCGCGTCTGAAATTGCGGCAGGGTCGCCCTCGCGCTTGAACTTGTCATAGGGCGCGTTGGCCGAGATCAGGGTGCGTTCAAAGGCCGCGATGGCGCGGGTGATGGTGAACAGGTCTGGGGCGGGGCGATCCGGAAAGGCCAACGGGAAAGCATCGGCGTAGAAGGGATCGGCGGACAGCCGGTCAAAGATCGCCGTCTCCGCGCCCGCGCTGCCCATCTTGACGGGGGCGGTGCCGAACATCGGGATCAGGGCGTGCTGTTCGAGGCTGGTGATCAGCGGGTTGCCCCAGGTCAACACGGGCAGATAGGCCACGTTCGCCAGACCCGGCGCGTTGCGGCGCCCCTCGGCACCCTGAATACCGATGGCAGTCTCGCGCCCGTCCGAAAACGCCTTGGCCTGATCGTGGCACGAGGCGCAGGCCACAGTGCCGTCCAACGACAGTCGGGCGTCATAGAACAGGTGGCGGCCCAAGGCGACTTTGGCCTCGGTCATCGGATTGTCGGCTGGCACGGGCGGCGGCGGCAACCAGGCGGGGATCGCCCAGTGCCAGCCTTCCGCCGCCAGCGCCGCACCGGCCACAAAGGCTAGCGCGGCAACGGCGAGGGGCGCGCGCATCGTCAGTGCAACGTCGCGAAGACCTGTGTGCCGGGTGCTGCCCCTTCATAGGACAGACCCAAGGCTGACATGACCGGCGGGCAATCGGCATCGCCCGGGAATGCCATGCAGCCCGGCATCGTTTCCTTGGCGTTCACGTCCACATTGGCCGCAGCAAGAACCGGAGCGGGGTCCAGCACCACCTTGTCCATCCCCTCCATCCCAGGCATGAAACCGTCCAGCTTCACGGCAATGCGGTTTGGATTGGCACATTGATCCTTGGGCGAGGTGGTCTGGCTGTCGGAGGCACAACCGGTCGAGCCGAGATGGATTTCCCACCCCATCGGGCCGGACATGTCCATGCCCTTGGCGTCGTCGGCCTTCGCCATATCGCCAGAGGCCATATCGCCAGAGGCCATGTCACCCGAGGCCATGTCACCCGAGGCCATGCCCATCTTCATCGGTGGCGGCAGGGGTTGGCCGGACGTTGCCATGTCGACCTTGATGAACTTGTAGCCTGCTTGCCAACTCCAGAACATCGCGGTTAGGTTCAGAGGCGAGGCGGCAAGGGTCGGATCACCGTGGTTCTGCGCAAAGGGCACGCCGATGTCGAACAAAAGCCCGGCATAGGCACCATCCGGAACGGTGCCCCGGACAACCATGTTGGTCTCGACCGTGCCGTTCGAACAAGTCCCGGTCCCGTCCTCGAAATCCAGAAGCGCCGTGCCGTCCAGTTGCCAGGTGCCGTCATTGTCCAGGGCGACCGGCATTTCGCTGCCATCAGCCCCGATCATGCGGAAATTCGAGACATAGACGCGGAAATCGGCCACCTGCACGGTGGATTTGGTGGTGCCGATATCGGCGTAAGAGGCGGCACACGAAAGCGGCTGCCCCCCGATCTGCGCCTCAAAGGGGATTTCGATTTTCATATCGGCAAAGGCGGGGCTTGCCACGAGGGCCGCAACAAAAGCAAGCGATTTCATCTGGATGATCCTGATCTGACGTTTCAGTGCGCAAGCCAAGGCAAGCGCACGGGTTCAAGCGATTGAACTTGGGTCAGACGACAGGTGGACCGCGCAGGCTGCGCGCCGGATCGGTAGGGGTCTTGATGGCGCGTTGGGATTGCGGCAGGACGACCGCCGCGACAAAGCGCAATTCGGTCGCGAGATCACCGGTAGTGGGTTCAGCCAACAGGGCCGCGCCGACGAGGTGACAGACCGGGCAATCGCCGTTTGAGGCACCCTTGCCCTGATCGTCACCGCAAATGTCCGCTGCAACCCCATAAACCGCCGCAAAGGCCTGCGCCGCCGCGTCACTGCGGTCCATGTGATGCAATCCGCCCGCCGCTGCCAGCGACAGGGCGGCCACCAAGCTCAGCGCAAGCCCAAGCGTGGAGATGAGGCGACGGATTCGGTCCATGCGGAAAGCTGTCTCACAAAACCGTGTGCGGTGACAAGGGGTCTGGATGGCCGACGTGTCACCGAAAGCGGCCCTCGCGCCGAAGGTGCGAGGGCCGAACAGTGCAGAAGCTGCGGCGCGTTTCAGGCGGCTTGATGGAGGCGGGCGTCGAACATCGCCCCGGCGTTCAGCCGCTTGGCAACTGCAAGCACAGCCAGATCGATCAGCGGCTCGACCAGAACGACCATCATGTAGACGAGGCCGAAGCTGCCAACCTGAGCAAGCGTTGCGGCCCCGAAACCCTGACCCCAGATCGCCCAGAAAGCGACCCAGGCGACGATGCCGCCCTGATAGGCCAAGGAGAGCTTGGCAACATGGGCATAGTCCAGATCGACATAGGCCCGGCCTTTGGGCAGCACGCGCGCGGCCAGGACCTGCAGGGCAAACAGCGGCACCAGCAGGGTGGTCACGTTCATCCCATACTGCGGCAGATCCTGCGGTTCAAAGAAGAGGCCCTGCAGCAGGAGGCCAAGTGCCAAACCAATGGCGGCTGGAGCCGCACCGAAGACCAGAAACAGGGTCGAACCCAGAATCAGGTGAACCTCGGAAATTCCGACCGGCGCATGGGGCAGCAGTTGGAAAAAGCTGAAGACCAGCGCCGTGGTTGCGGCGCTGCGCAGCGCGAGCGGTGCCAGCCCGGTGTCGCGGCCGAACTGCAGGGCACTCCGCGCGGTAAAGGCCAGTGCGCCTGTGGCGGTGGCATAGCTGAGCAGAAGTTTGGCCCCGGATACGAGGCCTGGTTCGATATGCATGTCTTTTCTCCTGACCGTCCATCCGACGGCCCTTTGGGTTACGTGTCCATGGCCGGTCTCCTGGCTCGCGGGTCGAGGCTGCCTTCCGCCTTCCCGGCCGTCTGGGGCCAGTGGCACTTTGGAAGGCCGCTCTCCGCATACAGTCGCGGGGGCGGCTGGGGTTGAAGCGCCGCTGAGCGGTCCGCCTGTCCCATTCCCGATGAAGTCCGGGCGCTTTGCACCCTTTCGACACCATGCGGCCAATAAGATCGTAGCCCGCCGAGAAGATCAATACCGAAAACGACCGATAAAGCTTTGTCTGCGTCCTTCAGCGTTTGGGTTCTGCCATTTGCCACAGACCGTCTTGGCAACCCGATGCGGATCGCTTCGAGACGCGGGGGGCAGAGCAATGCTTCAAGCCAAAAGGCACGAGGAAAAAATGTGACGGGAAGCCGAAGCCGATCCTGGTCGTATAGGTCAGTTTGAACAGATGCTAAACATGACGTTGAACAGCCTGGCATGCAGCAGGCATGAACGACCGGTATGCGGAGGCAGAACACAATGCGGATGTGAGTCTGAACGGCAGGTATGGGCCGCCTTCAGCCCTTCACATCTTACTA
>CALEMZ010000137.1 GCA_937910975.1 uncultured Pseudorhodobacter sp.
GGCATGGGCGGCACATGATTATCCTATCCTCGCTATTTGGTTTGTTTGTGGCGGCCTTCGTGGCCGCAACGATTGTGCCGTTCCAATCCGAAGTGGTGTTTGTTGCCCTGCAGGTGTCGGGGCATGTGCCTGTGGTGTGGCTGGTGGTCGTGGCCAGTATCGGCAATACGCTGGGCGCGGTGGTGAACTATGTCATCGGGCGCGGGATCACGCGATTTGAAAGCAAAAGCTGGTTTCCGGCGACCCCCGCGCAGATGGCACGGGCAGAGGGATGGTTTCAGCGTTGGGGCATATGGGCGTTGCTGGTCAGCTGGTTGCCGGTGGGCGATGTGATGACGGTAGTGGCCGGGGTGATGCGCACGCCTTTATGGCTGTTCTTGGTGCTTGTGGGCATCGCCAAGACCACGCGCTATGTCGGGCTGGCGCTGATCACCGCCGGAATTATCGGGTAGCGGGGGCGCTGCCCCCCTGGCCCTTGAGGGCCATTCCCCCCGGGATATTTAGACCGAAAAGAAAGCCACACGGGCTGGACCTGCTGAGGCGCGCGCCTTAGCTGTGGTGCAATAACAAGACGGAGACTGCGATGAATCTTCCCCCTTTGAAGCTTTATCTGGCCGCGCCGCGCGGGTTTTGTGCGGGTGTGGACCGGGCGATCAAGATTGTAGAGCTGGCCATCCGGAAATGGGGTGCGCCAGTCTATGTGCGCCATGAGATCGTGCATAACAAATTCGTTGTGGATGATCTGCGCGCCAAAGGGGCAGTGTTTGTCGAGGACTTGGAAGACTGCCCGGATGATCGCCCGGTGATCTTTTCCGCGCATGGTGTGCCAAAATCAGTACCCTTGGCGGCCGCGGCACGGGCGATGATTGCGGTGGATGCGACCTGCCCCTTGGTGACCAAAGTGCATAATGAAGCCGCGCGCCACTCAGCGGACGGGTTGCAGATGGTGATGATCGGGCATGAGGGGCATCCCGAAACTGTGGGCACCATGGGCCAGCTTCCCCCCGGCGAGGTGTTGCTGGTGGAAACCGAGGCCGATGTGGCGCGGCTGGTGGTGCGCGATGAAAGCGCGCTGGCCTATATCACCCAGACCACTTTATCGGTGGATGACACGGCGGGGATTGTGGCGGCGCTGCAGGCGCGCTTTCCGGCGATCATCGGGCCGCATAAGGAAGATATCTGTTATGCCACCACCAACCGGCAAGCGGCCGTTAAGGCCATTGCGCCAAAGATTGATGCGCTATTGGTTATAGGCGCGCCAAATTCCTCCAACTCGCAACGCTTGGTGGAGGTGGGGCGGGCCGCGGGCTGTGTCTATGCGCAACTGGTGCAGCGCGCTGCCGATATAGATTGGCGCGCGATTGAGGGGATTACATCGGTTGGCATCACCGCAGGGGCTTCAGCCCCCGAGGTGTTGGTCAATGAGGTGATTGATGCCTTCAAAGCGCGGTATGACACCACCGTCGAGCTGGTGGAAACGGCGCAGGAAAACGTGGAGTTCAAGGTTCCGCGCGTGCTGCGTGAGGAGGCTTAGAGAATTACGGCCCAATTTCTGCTGACGGCTTTTGTGGTGGTTTTGCCCCCGGCCCCGGGATTGTTTTCACTTTGACTATGGACCATAGGCAAGGTTGGGGCGCGGTTTTGATGGCGGCTCGAGGTTTTACCATCGGGATTTTGCAGCATCCTCTGGCCGCTATTCTGGGTTTCGCGGCTATTTTGTACAGCGCGGCGTTGTTGTTTCAGGCGGTGAAAATCATCGGGGTCTGCTATCTGCAATACCTTGCTTATCGGGTGTTGCAATCTGACCGCGCGCTGGCGGTTTCAGCCGACATGAAGCCTGCGCCTTTGGGCAGATTGCGCAGCGCAGGATTGGCCCTTGTCCAGTGTGCGGGTCATGACATGGCTGAACCGTAGCTTTGTGATGATTTTGTGGCTTTGGCCAGACGGCTTGCGCTGGAAAAATCCTAACGCTCAGGATAAGGCTCCAAACTCAAGAACCGCCAAACCTAGGATTCGACTATGCCGGAGCTATTCGCCTATACCGACGGGGCCTGTTCGGGCAATCCAGGCCCTGGTGGTTGGGGCGTTTTGATGCTGGCCCGCGAAGGCGGTGCGACAGTCAAGGAACGCACGCTTCAGGGCGGCGAGGCCGATACCACCAACAACCGGATGGAGATGATGGCCGCAATTTCGGCGCTGGAGGCGCTGGCGCGGCCGACAGAGATTATCATTGTAACCGACAGCGCCTATGTGAAAAACGGGATCACAGAGTGGCTGGCAGGCTGGAAGCGAAAGAATTGGCGGACGGCAGCGGGATCGGCGGTCAAGAACGTCGATCTGTGGCAGCGGCTGGATGCAGCTCAGGCGCGACACAAGGTGGAGTGGCGCTGGATCAAGGGCCATGCGGGCCATGCCGAGAATGAACGCGCCGATGAATTGGCCCGGGCAGGTATGGCACCGTTCAAACCGGTGGCCACCAAAGCGGCAGGCGCGAGGTAAACGTACGCAGGTGCAGGTTTTGCATCCGCGGCGGGGTGGTTTGCGCTGACCGGGGCTGGGTGGCTTTGTGCGGCCCGCAGCGCTTTCGACGGTGCCCTACAATGCGCAAGGCAAAACCGCACCGGCCAGAAAATCTGAAACAAAGCTAGGCGGGCCAAACCTGACGCGACCAAGCCTCAGGGCTTGTCCGCTCAATAACAGCCGCCGCACGCGCCAGCGGGCGGCCCGGCCCAACATTGAGGCGATGTGCCTGCCAAGGCGCATCAACGAATGGCGGGAGCGGCCCCTGCCCGGATCACGCCGTACGGTGGAAGGTCAAGTAATGCTGCGGGCGGCCTTCGCGGATAGCCTTTTGCTCGTACCGCGTCGAAAGCCAATCGTCCCATGGGGTCGCAGACTGGCTGGTCAGCGCAAAGCCTGCAGCGGGCACCTCTTCCAGCGTCTGGCGGACGTAATCATCAATATCGGTGGCCACGCGGAGCTCCGCCCCCGGTTTCATCACCCGCGCTAGTGGTAGGAGGTGGTTGGGCGTCACGAACCGACGGCGGTGATGGCGGACTTTTGGCCAAGGGTCAGGATAGTTAAGAAAGGTTTTCGCGATGCAGGCATCGGGTAGAATATCAAATAACTCGCGCACATCCTCCGGATGAACGGCGAGGTTACTGACATCTGCCGACCGGATTTTGCCCAAGAGCATGGCAACGCCGTTCACGAAGGGCTCGCAGCCGATAATGCCCACATCGGGATAGCGGGCGGCCATATGCACCAGATGCTCACCGCCGCCAAAGCCGATTTCCAGCCACAATGGGCGCCCGTCGCCAAAGAGCGAGGCCGGGTCAATCGGCTGGCGCGAAGGGTTATCGGCGGCGCTGGTGCCTTTGGGGCGCAAGGCGTCCAGATCTTCGGCGAGATAGGCCTTTTGGCTGGAGCGCAGGGTCTTGCCATGGTGGCGACCATAGAAATTGCGCCGCTCGGGCATGGGTTCGGATGGATCGGTATCGGACATGCTGGCCCCTTCACAAGCGCCGGGGCGGGGTAGCGCGCGGGGCGCGGCGCGTCAAGCAAGTTAGGGATGCACCTGTGGCCGGCCGGGGCCTGCGGCGCGGATATTTAGGAATAGATGAAAGGGGGGCGTTGCAATTTCGGCAGGCCGGCGCGAAGCTTGGTACAGCAATTGCCGGAGTGTGCGCCTGATGAAAACGATCTATCTGTTGAACGGCCCGAATTTGAACTTGTTGGGCAAACGCCAGCCAGAGATTTACGGCTCGGAGACCTTGGCGGATGTGGTGCGCGATTGCACGGCATTGGCGGAAGGCTTTGGGTTAGGGCTGATGGCGTTTCAATCCAATCATGAGGGCGCAATCATCGACACAATCCATGAGGCGCGAGAGAAGGCGGCAGGGATTGTGATCAACCCAGGTGCGTTCACCCATACCTCGGTGGCAATTTTGGATGCGTTGAACGCATTTGAGGGCGTGGTGATCGAGGTGCATATCTCGAATGTGCATAAGCGCGAGGCGTTTCGGCATCATTCCTATGTGTCCTTGCGGGCCGAGGGCGTGATCGCGGGTCTGGGGACCGAGGGTTACAAAGCTGCGGTGCGGCGGTTGGCGATGTTGCTGGCATGAGCGCGCGGATCGCGGTTGTTGGCGCGGGGCTGATTGGCCTGCGCCATATCGCGGCGATTGCGGCGGCATCAGGTGCCAAACTGGCCTGTGTGATCGATCCGGCAGAAGCTGCGCGGGGCGTGGCTGTGGCGCAGGGGGTGCCATGGTTTGCGGACCTCGCGGTAATGCCGGAGGGGCTTGCCGATGGCGTGGTTCTGGCGACGCCGAACGGGTTGCATGTGGCGGGAGGGCTGGCTTGCGTTGCGCGGTGCCTGCCCGTGTTGGTGGAAAAGCCGATTGCCACCGATGTGGCACAGGCGCGCATGCTGGTGGAGGCGGGAGAGGTCGCGGGCGTGGCAGTGTTGGTGGGGCATCACCGGCGGCACAACCCTTTGATCGCGCAGGCGAAGACAATGATTGACGCGGGGCGGATCGGCGCCATTGTTTCGGTTCAGGCGCAGTTTTGGCTGGTGAAGCCGGATGACTATTTCGACGTGGCATGGCGGCGCGAACCCGGCGCGGGGCCGGTGTTTGTGAACCTGATCCATGATGTGGACCTGCTGCGCCATCTGGTGGGCGAGGTGGTGGCGGTGCAGGCGCGCGTGGCTTCGCATCGTGGCCATGTGGTTGAGGATACTTGTGTTGCCACGCTGGAATTCGCGAACGGGGCTTTGGGCACAGTGAATGTATCCGACACCATCCCCGCCCCATGGTCATGGGAGCTGACAAGCGGCGAGAACCCAGCCTATCCACCCACTGATCAGGCCTGCTATCTGATTGGTGGCACCAAAGGCGCGCTGGAATTGCCGCGCTTGCGGCTGTGGCAGCATGAGGGCCATCGCAGTTGGTGGGAGCCGATCACGGCCTCCACCTATCCGCGCGGACAAGGTGACCCGCTAATATTGCAAATGGAACATTTCGCGCAGGTGATCGCGGGGGCAGAGGCCCCTGTCGTCTCGGCGCGTGAGGGGATGCTGACGCTGGCGGTGATTGAGGCAATACTTGCCTCGGCCAGCCAAGGGGTGCGCGTGGAATTGGCCTGAGGAGGAACGAGAATGGACTTACCGAAAAACGAATTTAAAGCGGCGCTGAAGGCCGGAAAACAGCAGATCGGGCTATGGGTTTCCATCGCCAATGCCGGATCGGCGGAGGCGATTGCGACCTGCGGGCTTGACTGGGTGATGGTGGATACTGAACACACCCCAAATGATCCCGCACAGGTGCAGGCGATGTTGCAGGCGATGGCCCCCTACCCCACCCATGCCGGAGTGCGCCCGGGCTGGAATGACGCGGTGGAGATCAAGCGGCTGATGGATGTGGGGGCGCAGACCATTCTGGTGCCTTATGTGCAATCAGCGGCGGAAGCGCGGGCGGCGGTGGCGGCCGTGATGTACCCGCCTTTGGGTATACGCGGCGTTTCGGGCCTGTCACGGGCCGGCCGCTATGGCGCCATCCCCAATTATACCGCGACGGCAAATGCCGAGATTTGTTTGCTGGTGCAGGTGGAAACCAAGGCATCGCTGGATGAAATTGAAGCGATTGCGGCCGTCGAAGGGGTCGATGGAATTTTCATCGGGCCTGCGGATCTGGCGGCCTCGCTGGGCTATCCGGGGCAATTGGGCCACCCGGAGGTAAAGGCCACGATTCTGGATGCTATCCACCGGATCAAGGCCACGGGCAAAGCGGCGGGAATTTTGAGCGCGGATCGGGCGTTTTTGCATGAGGCGATGGCGGCAGGGGCCACCTTTACCGCCGTGGGGCTGGATATTGGGGTGCTTTTGGCCGGGGTGAAGGCGTTGGTGAAGGAGTGGAAGGAGTGAGGGGTAACCTCCGCTCTGAGCCCGAAGTGCGCATCACGCCTTGGTTAACGCTTATCGATTACTTTAGGTGTTTCGAAAACCATGGCAGCTATCG
>CALEMZ010000138.1 GCA_937910975.1 uncultured Pseudorhodobacter sp.
CAATAGACGGGATCTTCATCTTCTTGCGCGGCAAGCTCAAAGGATAGCGCGGTCAGCGCGGTGATGGATTGGGCGGTGTCTTCCTCCCAAAATGCGTCGAGCAGGACGATGGAGAGAATGTCGGCGGCATCTTCCTCTTGGCCCAGAACCGGGGCATTGGTTACGTCAATCAGGGCATGGCCAAATTCGTGGTAAAGCGTGGAAATGATGTTGGCGAAGACGAAATCCTGCGCCTCGTCGGCCTGTAGCGGCTGAGCCAATGAAAGCACGGCGAGGAGGGCAAGGAATGGCGCTTTCATATGGGGGATAACCTCAAGGTGTGGCGTGTGTTAGCTGCCATTTGGCGCACCCGGCATGCATCACGCAAGCGTCTTTTGCACCCAGAATCATGGTACGGCACCCTTGATTGCAGAAATCCTGCCGCAAACAGGCCGCCGTTGCCTGCCCAGAGGTTAAAGCGGCATTATGGCCCAGTAATCGAGATCCAAGAGCACGTTGGGATCATATTTCCCATCCGCGCCGCGCAGAGTAAAAGGTGCGGCCCCGTGTTTCACCGCAACCAATCGTAGGCGGATCGCACCGACCCCCGGCGCATCGGTTTCGACTTTGTCCAGCACCTCGGACCATGCGCGCACAGTATCGCCCGCAAAGCAGGGGTTGGCATGTGCGCCCGCGTTCAGCGCCACGATCATCTGTGCATTGGCCAGCCCGTTAAAGGACAGCGCGCGCGCCATCGAAATGATGTGACCGCCATAGATCAGGCGGCGGCCATCCTCGCGGTGGGTGGCATCAAAATGCACCTTGGCGGTGTTTTGCCACAGGCGCGTGGCGAGCATATGCTCGGCCTCTTCAATGGTCACGCCGTCCACATGGTCGATCTGCTCGCCAATGGCGTAATCGGCCCAGCGGTGCGGCTCGCCCGCCAAAGTGAAATCATATTGCGTAAAATCGAGTCCTTCGGGGATGACCAAACGGTCGGGCGTCACCACTTCGGGCAGGTCGGGGATCACGGTTTGCGGCGCTTCCGTGTCGCGGTTCTTGCGCACCATCACCCAGCGAACATATTCCAGCACCACCTCATCGCGCTGGTTTAACCCGCGGGTACGCACATAAACCACGCCGGATTTGCCGTTGGAGTTTTGCTTCAGCCCGATAATTTCAGATTCCGACCGCAGCGTATCGCCGGGGTACACGGGGGCCAGCCAGCGACCATCGCCGTAGCCAAGGTTGGCGACGGCGTTGAGCGAGATATCGGGAACGGTTTTTCCAAAGACAGTGTGAAAGGCCAAAAGGTCATCAACCGGGCTACCCTCCAGCCCGCATTGGCCCGCAAAATCATCTGAGGAATAGAGCGCGTGGCGGGCGGGGTAAAGCGCATGGTAAAGCGCGCGTTCGCCTTCGGCCAGGGTGCGCGGCACGGCATGGCGGATCACCTCACCCAAGGTGTAATCCTCAAAGAAACGGCCGGGGTTGGTTTTCATCGCGGTGATCCTTGGGGTGGGTGAGGTGGGGTTTCACCCCGGCTTGGTTGGCTAGTGCTGGCCCAGTTTCGTGTTGGGCGTGTAGGCGCCGGGGACTTCTTTCACCACGGCTTGGCCACAGCGCATGACACCTTTGGCCGCATCCCAGGCATAGGTGGGGGAGCCGTAAAGCTCCCACCCTTTGTTCAGCGCATCGGTGACTTTGTGGCAAAAGGCAGAGGTGTCTTCCTCGGTCAGCAGGCGATAGAGTTTCATGGTTTATCCAAAGGGGTTGTAGCCGAGCCAGATATGTACGGCGGCGGTGAGGGAGAAGACAACGACCGTGGCGATGACGGCGGTGATTTCCTTTTTGATCGGCACGGCATGGTAGGGGCCGGGGGGCGCCACACGATTGAGCACGATCACCTCGGCCAGCGCCCAGACAAACAATCCGCCGAAAAGCAGGAAGGAAGGCGTATCGCCATTGACCAGAAGGTGGCCGATGGCCCAGACCTTCACGGCGGTGAGTTGCGGATTGCGGACCCATTTGGTGATTTTGGTTTTAGCGCCCGAGGCGGCGAAGAGATAGAAGGCGAACAGCATTAATAGGTTGTTGATGCCTGCCAGCGCCGGGTTGCGGCCCCAGAACACCGTGCCTTCGGCCCCACGATAGCCGATCACCATCAGCACAATCGCCAGCACACTGGCTAAGGCCACGATGGCTTTGCCCTTGTCGCCCATCCGCGCGCGGCTGTCGGGGGAAATGCGTTTCCAGAAATGGGCGGCGGACCAGAGGGCGAGGCCCAGAGCGATAAGAAGCATGGCGTTTCCTTGCGTTCAAGCCATCGCGGCGATGGCCTTTGCTTTGGCTAAAGTCGCCTGTGCGGTGACGATATGCAAGTTCTCAACGATGCGCCCGTCCACCACGGCCACGCCTTGCCCTGCGGCCTGCGCGGCGTTGAATGCCTCAATCTGGCGTTCGGCCAGCGCAATTTCGGCCTCGGATGGGGCGAAAGCCGCGTTGGCGATCTCCAATTGTGCCGGATGGATCAGGGTTTTGCCGTCAAAGCCCATGTCGCGGCCCTGCGCGCATTCGACACGCAGGCCCTCCTCATCCTTGAAGGCGTTATAGACGCCGTCGATGATCGGCAGGTTATATGCTTTGGCGGCCAGCAGGCAAAGGCCAAGGCCAGTTTGCATGGGCAGACGGTCCGCGCGGAACCGGCTACCTAGTTCCTTGGCCAGATCATTGGTGCCCATGACCATGCCTTTGAGGCGCGGGTGGGCAGCAATGGCGGTGGCGTTGAGCATTCCAAGCGCTGTTTCCATCATCGCCCAAAGCGGCGTGTCGGGGATCAGCGCCGCCGCGGCGTCCATATCTTTGGGGGTAGAAACCTTAGGGATCAAAAGCGCGTCGATCTTTGCCCCGGCAAAGGCCGCGACATCATCCGCCCCCCATTGCGTGTCCAGCCCGTTGATGCGGACAATCTTAGCACGGTGGCCGAAGTCTTGCTCGGCCAACGCTTTGGCCAAAAGTGCGCGGGCTGCGGGTTTCTCCTCGGGGGAAACCGCATCTTCCAGATCAAAGATGATAGCATCGCAGGCCAACCCCTTGGCCTTTTCCAAGGCGCGATCCTTGGAACCGGGGATGTAGAGCGCGGAGCGGTAAGGGCGGATGGTGGACATGATTCTCTCCCGGCAACTTTATTACGTTAGGGACCACAATTCCGGCACATCCGGCAAGTCTCATTTTGCCGCAGCGCAGCATTTCCGTTGTGGGGCGGGGGCGGACGATTAACTTTTTATGCGCAAATCAGGCGCAGGATTCACGACAGCCGATGTGAATCTGCCGTACCTGCTGGGCTTTTGCGGTGCGGCTCAAGTGGAAAGGTCTGACGATGAGAGAGAAGATTTTTGCCCTGTCTTTGGGGTTTGGCGCGCTGATCCTCGCCACTCAAGCACAGGCGCAGTATCAGGCCGCGCAATGCGGGCCGCGCATAGAGATGGTAGCGCAGCTGGCAGATGACCTGCCTGTAAAAGGTGAACCTGCGTGACGCACGGATGAGGTTCAGGCAAAGACCGCCGACCAGAGCATGCGCAGCGACAAGATAAGCAGCGCCCAAAGCACAAGGCTGTAGAACTGCTTTTCAGGCAGTATGCGCACCAGCCGCACGCCGACAAAAACGGCCAGAGTGGCGGGCAAAAACAGCCAGACGGCTATCGGCAGGCTGTCGAAGGACACGATCCCCATCGACCAATAGGCGGGCAGTTTCACCGAGTTGACCCATGTGAACAAGATCGTGGAGGTTCCGGCAAAAACGGCCTTGGGCATACGTAGAGGCAGGGCGTAAATCTGATAAGGTGGTCCGCCTGCGTGGCTGACAAAGCTGGTGAACCCTGCTGCAGTGCCCCAAACAAGGCCGGAAAAAACGCGGGCTGGGCGGGCCTCAGCCAATGCACCCCAACCCAATAGCCTCGAGATTGCAAAGCTGCTGCCCAAAGCGCCGATCACCCCACCCACAAAATGCTCTGACACAAGGCTGGCCGTGGCCCAGCCCAAGACGACGCCCAGAGCCGTTGTGGGCAGCAATATTTTCAGCACACGCCTGTCAAATTCCCGTCGGTAAGCCCAAAGGCCGAACCAATCGGATACGATATAAATCGGAAGTAACAATCCGGCAGCCTGCAATGGCGGCATCACCAGTGACAGAATCGGCACAGACATCATCGCCACCACGGGCAAACCGCCCTTGGACAAGCCCACCGCGATCGATGCAATCACCGCCACAACCCAAAAAACTGTGCCTTCCATGGCGATCTCCGCAAGTTCGCCCCCGGCTTTAGCGCAAACATTCGTCCGGTGGAAGCACCCGCACCATGCCGCATCGCAGCGCGCTTGCTTAATGCCCGCCAAGGGGTTAGGCATCCCTGCATCAAAAACTCACCCGGAGATGAAATCATGGCCAGACCCAAGATTGCACTGATCGGCGCGGGACAGATTGGCGGCACGCTCGCCCATCTCGCCGCGATCAAGGAACTGGGCGATATCGTCCTGTTCGACATTGCTGAAGGCACCCCGCAGGGCAAAGCGCTGGATATCGCGCAATCTGGCCCGTCCGAAGGGTTTGACGCTGTCCTGAAGGGCGCGAATTCCTATGAGGATATCGCCGACGCCGATGTTTGCATCGTCACCGCAGGCGTTCCGCGCAAACCAGGGATGAGCCGCGATGACCTGTTGGGCATCAACCTCAAGGTCATGAAATCGGTGGGCGAGGGTATCAAAGCCCATGCGCCGAATGCCTTCGTGATCTGCATCACCAACCCGCTTGATGCGATGGTCTGGGCGCTGCGCGAGTTTTCCGGCCTGCCGCATAACAAGGTTGTTGGCATGGCGGGTGTGCTTGATTCTGCGCGCTTCCGTCATTTCCTGAGCCTCGAATTCGGCGTTTCCATGCGCGACGTGACCGCATTCGTGCTGGGCGGGCATGGCGATACCATGGTGCCTTTAGCGCGTTACTCGACCGTTGGTGGCGTGCCGCTGCCCGATCTGGTGGCGATGGGCTGGACCACGCAGGACCGGCTGGATGCGATCATCCAGCGCACCCGTGATGGTGGCGCCGAAATCGTTGGCCTGTTGAAAACAGGTTCGGCCTTCTATGCGCCTGCGACCTCTGCCATTGAAATGGCCGAAGCCTATCTCAAGGACCAAAAGCGCCTGCTGCCTTGTGCGGCCTATTGCAATGGCGAGCTGGGCGTGAAGGACATGTATGTCGGCGTGCCCACGGTCATCGGCGCCGGCGGGATCGAACGGATCGTCGACATCAAGATGAACGCGGCTGAGCAGGCGATGTTTGACAAATCGGTAGCCTCGGTAAAAGGCCTTGTCGCCGCATGCAAAGAGATCGACCCGTCGCTGGCCTGAGGCCTGTCGAAGCGCCGATCAAGGAGGGGCATCCTGCGGGGTGCCCCTTTTGCATTAGTGCAGCAGATGGTGGCGTTAACTCAAATTATCCCTTTGTTAGCGCTTCCGAATCAGCCATTTTCAAATAACCCAGTCTTTGTGATCACGGCCTTGAAAAGTGTGATCACAAATGTCGGATTTTTCCGCTCTTCAGTGGATTTTATGTGAAAACCCTTTTGAACTCGCCATATTTCATGGCATCACCGCATAAATTCCTTACCGATAGGACAGTCGATGAACATTCACGAATATCAAGCCAAGGCCCTTTTGCGCAGCTACGGCGCCCCGATTTCTGACGGTCGCGTCGTTTTGCGGGCGGAAGAAGCGAAGACAGCGGCTGGCGAGATGGATGGCCCGCTTTGGGTCGTGAAAGCACAGATTCATGCTGGTGGTCGCGGTAAGGGCAGCTTCAAAGAGGCGGAGGCTGGCGAAAAGGGCGGTGTACGCATTGCCAAATCGGTTGGCGAAGCGGCTGAAATGGCCAAGCAGATGCTAGGTCGCACGCTGGTGACGCATCAGACCGGGCCTGCGGGCAAGCAGGTCAACCGCATCTATATCGAAGACGGCTCGAGCATTGCGCGCGAATTGTACCTCGCTTTGCTGGTTGATCGTCAGTCCAGCCGCATCTCTTTCGTAGCCTCCACCGAAGGCGGCATGGATATCGAGGAAGTCGCGGCGCATACACCGGAAAAGATTGCCAGCTTCTCGGTTGATCCGGCCTCGGGCTTGTCCGATTTCCACGGTCGCCGCGTCGCTTTCGCGCTGGGCCTTGAGGGGGCTCAGGTCAAGCAATGCGTGGCGTTGATCAAAATCCTTTATAAAGCCTTCGTCGAAAAAGACAT
>CALEMZ010000139.1 GCA_937910975.1 uncultured Pseudorhodobacter sp.
CCATTGAAGAGCGGGGTTTGGCCATTGGACGAGATATCTCGATCATCATCCATGACGATGACCTGAGCTATATGAAAAACGGTAACGACGTGCCGATCTTCACCGCCACACGCTCCTCCGTGCGCGACGCGGGTCGGCGCGCGGCGGCCATGCTTTTGGATATCATCGCCGCCCCATCCTCCCCTCCCCAAAACCAATTGCTTGAGGCAGAGCTTATCATCGGTCAATCTACTGGCCCCGCACCAAACAGGTCCCGAACATGATTCCCCGCCGCGCTGATTTCCCCAAGGATTTTCTCTTTGGGGCAGCGACCTCCAGTTATCAGATCGAAGGTCACAGCTTTGGCAGCGCAGGGCGCACCCATTGGGATGATTTTGCCGCAACCCCCGGCAATGTGGTGCGCGCCGAAAACGGGGCGATTGCCTGCGATCACTATCACCGCTGGCCCGAAGATTTCGACCTGATGCAGCAGGCCGGGTTTGATGTGTATCGCTTTTCCACATCATGGGCGCGGGTGATGCCGGAGGGGCGCGGCGCAGTGAATACAGAGGGTTTGGATTTCTATGATCGGCTGGTAGATGGCATGTTGGCGCGAGGGCTGAAGCCGGCCGCAACGCTTTATCATTGGGAGTTGCCCTCCGCCCTTGCCGATATGGGGGGCTGGCGTAACCGTGACATCGCCGATTGGTTTGCCGATTACACCGAGGTGGTGATGGGCCGGATCGGGGACAGGCTTCGGTCCGCGGCGCCCATCAATGAGCCGTGGTGTGTCTCATGGCTGTCGCATTTTCTGGGACATCACGCGCCGGGAATACGCGATATCCGCGCCACCGCCCGCGCCATGCACCACATAGGCCTTGCCCATGGCCGTTCGATAGCGGCGATGCGCGGGCTTGGCATCGGCAATCTTGGGGCAGTGTGTAACATGGAATATGCGGCCCCGGCCGATACCAGCGCCGCCGCCGCTGCCGCCGCCCAGCTATATGATGGCTATTACAATCGCTGGTTTCTGTCGGCCATGTTCAAGGGCGAGTATCCGGCGGATGTGCTGGAGGGGCTAGCCTCCCATATGCCCGCTGATTGGCAAGATGACATGGCAACGATTGCAGCCCCTGTCGATTGGGTTGGGATCAATTATTACACCCGCAAGCTTATCGCCCCAGCCCCCGGTCCCTGGCCTGCGCATCAGGAGGTCGCCGGACCGTTGCCCAAAACCGAAATGGGCTGGGAGATTTATCCCGAAGGGCTGGAGTTCTTTTTGCGCCGCACCGCACAAGACTATTCCGGCGATCTTCCGATCTATGTCACCGAGAACGGCATGGCAGGTCTGGACAATCTGGTGGGCGGCGCAGTGAACGATGCGGCGCGAATTGATTACCTGTCCCAGCATCTGGCCGCAGTTCAGAAGGTGGCCGCCGATGGCGTGCCGGTGAAGGGTTATTTCACTTGGTCGCTTCTCGACAATTACGAATGGGCGCTTGGCTATGAAAAACGCTTCGGCTTGATCCATGTCGATTTCGAAACCTTGCAGCGCACCCCCAAAGCATCCTATCACGCGCTAAGCCGCGCGTTGACGCGCAGTGCTTGAAATCGGAGCCCGTTCTATGACCCCCCGCGCCGAGAAACGTTATTCCCTGGTCGCCGATATTGGCGGCACAAACACCCGTGTCGCGCTGGCCGATGGAAAGACGTTGCTGCAAGATTCGATCCGGCGGTTTCGGAACGCAGAGTATCCGGGGTTGGAAACCATCCTGCGTGCGTTTCTGGAGGCACAAAACAGCGTCGAATGTGTGGGCGCATGCGTTGCCGTGGCCGGGCCGGTGGCCAATGGCGTGGCCTCGATGACGAATTTGGACTGGACGATTGACGGGGCCACCTTGCAGCGCGCGACCGGGGCGACGGTAGTGGCCATTCTCAATGATTTGCAGGCGCAGGGCCATGCTTTGGGCCATATCGCGCCGGAAAACCTGCGGTCCTTGATTTCGGGTGCCCCCGCCGCAGCGCAGGCGGCCAAACTAGTGATCGGCGTGGGCACCGGGTTCAACGCCGCCCCGGTGCATGAAACCCCTTGGGGGCGCATGGTTGCGGCCTCGGAATGCGGGCATGTGAATATGCCGGTGCGCAGCGACGCGGACCTTAGGCTCGCCCATTTCGTCGAAACCGCGCATGGGTTTCCGGGGGTGGAAGATGTCTTGTCGGGCCGCGGATTGGAGCGGCTTTTCACCTTTGTCTCAACCGAGGCTGGCAGCCCGGCGGAGCGCGGCGCGGCCCAGATCATGGAGGGGCTTACCGAGGAGGCAGGCACAGGGTTGGCCACGCAAACGGCGCGGCTGTTCGTTCGGCTTTTGGGGGCGGAGGCGGGCAATCTCGCGCTTACCCACCTTCCCTTTGCTGGGGTCTATCTGTGTGGTGGGGTGTCACGGGCTTTTGCACCTTACATGGAGGCGATGGGTTTTGCAGAGGCGTTTCGCGACAAGGGGCGCTTTGCGGGGTTCATGCAAAACTTCCCGGTTCACGTAATTGAAGATGATTATGCTGCCCTGACAGGCTGTGCCGTCTATCTGGAACGCGGCGCACTGGGGTAAACCCACGCAAAATCGCCGCAGGGCTCAACTGTAATGGCGGCAAAGATTAAGGCTCTTGTGACGGCCGCATAAAAGCTGGCCCGGCAACGTCAGGCACGCCCCTGCGCGGAACTGCGCAGCGGATTGGCGGGGTCTCAATGGCCCCGAAAATCCGTTTTGGTCAAGCGGCCATGACGGCGCGTTTGGTCATAACACAGCACAGATGCGCGCGGTATTCGGCGCTGCCGTGCAGATCGGCAATCATGTCATCATCGGGCAGAGAAAGACCTGCAAGCGCCTCGGTCGAGAAATTTTCCGAAAGGGCGGCCTCGGCCTCGGCCCAGCGAAACACACCGTTGTTGGAGGCCCCGGTGATCGCAACGCGCACCCCATCCGCGAACTTCGCCACAAAAACTCCGACCATTGCGAAACGCGAGGCGGGTTGCAGGAACTTGGCATAAGCCGCTTTTTGCGGGACCGGAAACTTCACGGCCGTGATGATCTCGCCTTCCCGCAGCGCGGTTTCAAACATGCCGCGGAAGTAATCATCCGCCGCAAACTCATGGCGATCAGTCACGATAGTTGCCCCCGAGCCAAGAACCGCCGCCGGGTAGCAGGCCGAAGGGTCGTTGTTGGCGATGGAGCCGCCAATGGTGCCGCGGTTGCGCACCGCCGGGTCGCCGATCTGGCCTGCAAGGGCTGCAAGGCCGGGGTAGTATTTCGCGGCGTCGCGCGCCACCACGGCATGGGGGGTCGCCCCGCCGATGATGATGCCGCCATCGCCCTCGTCCACACCTTGCAATTCCGGGATGCCGGTCAGGCTAACCAGCGCACCAGGATCGGCAAGACGTTGTTTCATCGTTGGCAGCAGGGTTTGCCCCCCTGAGAGCGGCAGCGCATCCCCCGAAGACAGGGCGGCGACCGCAT
>CALEMZ010000140.1 GCA_937910975.1 uncultured Pseudorhodobacter sp.
GTTGGCAATCAGGTGATGGAAACGCTGCGCCGCCATATGAACATGAATAAGAAACAGGCGTTCGCCCGTGCTGTGGAGCTGATGGAGCTGGTGGGCATCCCTGATGCCGCGCGCCGGATGAAGGACTATCCGCATCAGTTTTCCGGCGGCATGCGCCAGCGTGTGATGATCGCGATTGCGCTGTCATGCGACCCCGAGGTGCTGATCGCGGATGAGCCGACAACCGCGCTCGACGTGACGATTCAAGCCCAGATCATTGAGCTGGTGAAAGAGTTGCGCACCAAGCTGGGCATGGCCATCGTCTGGATCACCCATGATCTGGGTGTAATCGCGGGCATCGCGGATCGAGTGATCGTCATGTATGCTGGGCAGGTAGTGGAACAGGCCCCGGTGAAAGAGCTTTTTGCCAATCCGCAGCATCCCTATACGCGCGCCCTTTTGAAAACCATTCCTTCGGTTACGGGGGATCGGGCGAAACGGCTGCGGGTCATCGAAGGCCAGCCGCCGATTCTGGGCGCGGCCCCCATTGCCTGCCCTTTCATGCCGCGCTGTGGCCATGCGTTCGCGCGTTGCGCCGCCGAGAACCCGCTCCGCCGGGCCTTAGGCGATGCACCGATTGGCTACGGCCATGATGTTGCCTGCCATTGGGACGCCAGAACCGGAGGGCCAATCTGATGCACCACCAGCACGCAAACGCGCTTCAGCCCTATCTGGCCACCTCACTTACACATCCAGCACCATGCGTCAGGCGCGTCGCGCAAGGAGGGGCATCCCATGCTTGACACCCCTCCCCTGAGGCAGCCCACCGCCAAAGCCTTGGTCGAAGTCAAAGACCTCAAGATGTATTTCCCGATCCACACCGGGCTATTTCGCCGCCATACTGGCGATGTCAAAGCGGTCGATGGGCTGAATTTCACCATTTTTGAGGGCGAAACCCTTGGTCTTGTTGGCGAATCCGGCTGCGGCAAATCCACCGTGGGCCGCGCGCTTTTGCGGCTGTATGAACTGACATCAGGCTCGGTTACCATCGACGGCGATAATATCGCCAATCTTTCCACCGAGGAGTTGCGCGTCAAACGCCCCATGATGCAAATGGTGTTCCAAGACCCGCAAGCCAGCCTCAACCCGCGCATGACCGTGGCCGCAATCATCGGTGAGCCGCTGGATGAGCACACCGACTGGAACGTCGAAAAAAAGCTTTCCCGCGTTTATGAGCTGATGGATGCCGTCGGCCTCAACCGCGTCTTTGCCAACCGCTACCCCCATGCCTTTTCCGGCGGTCAGCGCCAACGTATCGGAATTGCCCGCGCACTTGCGCTGAACCCCAAGTTCATCGTCTGCGACGAGCCGATTGCCGCACTTGATGTATCCATTCAGGCGCAGGTCGTGAACCTGTTGGAGGATTTGCAGGAAAAATTTGGGCTGACCTATCTTTTCATCAGCCACGATCTGTCGATGGTCCGCCATATCGCCGACCGCGTGGCCGTGATGTATCTGGGCCGCATTGCCGAGCTGTCCCCGCGGGAGCCGCTCTATACCGATCCGCTGCACCCCTATGCCAAGGCGCTGCTCTCGGCCGTGCCGGACCCGGACCCGGAAAGCGAAGGCAAACGCCAGCGCATCATTCTGAAAGGTGATGTGCCCTCGCCCTCCAACCCACCCAAGGGCTGCAATTTCTGCACCCGCTGCCCAGAG
>CALEMZ010000141.1 GCA_937910975.1 uncultured Pseudorhodobacter sp.
ACGCTATCGGCATCATTCAACGCCGCAGCCACCCCTTCGGCATCAATCGCGATCTGCTCGCCACTGATCTCCATCGCAGGCCCGGTGGTATTGCCGAAACCGCCAAGGATCACCGAGATGAACGAGCGGTTCATCGCCTTGCACATGATATAGCTCAGGATCGCCCCGGAGGAGCCAACCAGCGCCCCCGTCACGATCAGCAGGTCATTGCCCAAGGTAAAGCCAATCGCCGCCGCCGCCCAACCAGAGTAGGAGTTGAGCATGGAAACCACCACCGGCATATCCGCGCCGCCAATGCCCATGATCAGGTGATAGCCGATGAAGAACGCCAGAAGCGTCATCAACAGCAGCGCCCACATACCCGCACCACTGAAGTAAAACACCAACAGCAACAGCGATCCCGCCGCCGCCGACGCGTTCAACATATGGCCTCCCGGCAGTTTCGTGGCCTTGCCATCGACCCGCCCCGCCAGCTTGCCAAAGGCAATGACCGAGCCGGTAAAGGTAACAGCGCCAATGAACACACCCAGAAACACCTCAACCTTGAGAATGTTAATCTCGACCGCATCCTTATGCGCCAAAATACCTGCAAAGCCCGTCAGAGCCGCACGTGCCGCCTCATCCATCCCCTGCACATTCGCAAGCTCCAGATGCGCGTTAAAGCCGATAAACACGGCAGCGAGACCCACGAAAGAGTGGAGTGCTGCCACCAGTTGCGGCATCTCCGTCATCTCGACCTTGGTTCCCACTTGATACCCGATGGCAGCGCCAATCGCGATCATCACCACGATGACCATCCAATTGCCAATGCCGGGGCCAAAGATTGTGGCCAGCATCGCCAGCCCCATGCCAACAATTCCGTACCAAACTGCACGTTTGGCGCTTTCCTGCCCTGACAACCCGCCAAGGCTCAGGATGAACAATACCGCCGCCGAGATATAGGCCGCTGAAACGATTCCGATGCTCATATCAGCTTCTCCCTTACGACTTTTGGAACATGGCAAGCATCCGGCGCGTCACCAGAAAGCCACCAACAATATTGATCGTCGCGATCAAGATAGAGATGCCCGCGAGGGCCACCACCAACCATGAACTCGACCCGACCTGCAACAAGGCCCCCAGCACCACGATGCCGGAAATTGCGTTGGTCACGGACATCAGCGGCGTGTGCAGGCTATGGCTGACATTCCAGATCACCGAGAAACCGATGAAGCAGGCCAGCACAAAGACGATGAAATGGCTCATGAAGCTCGCAGGCGCAAACAAGCCCACCAGCCCCAGCAGCGCCGCCGCCGCCACCAGCATCCCCACTTGGCTGCTGGTCTGCTGCTTGAACAGCGCCACCTCCTTGGCACGCTTTTCCTCAGGCGTCAGCTCCTTGACCCTCTCCTTCGGCTTTTGCACCGCAATCGCGGCCACCTTGGGCGGCGGCGGCGGGAAGGTAATCTCTCCGGCATAGGTCACGGTCGCGCCACGGATCACGTCATCTTCCATATTCTGGTTGATGACGCCATCCTTGCCCGGCGTAAGATCGGCCAGCATATGACGGATATTGTTGGAATAAAGCGTCGATGCCTGCGCCGCCATCCGGCTTGGGAAATCGGTGTAGCCAACAATCGTCACGCCATTTTCCGTGACAATCTTTTCGTCCATTACCGTCAGGTCGCAGTTGCCGCCACGCTCAGCGGCAAGGTCCACGATCACGGAGCCGGGCTTCATCATCTCCACCATGTCCTTGGTCCACAGCTTCGGCGCAGGCCGTCCGG
>CALEMZ010000142.1 GCA_937910975.1 uncultured Pseudorhodobacter sp.
TATGCCGTTCTGCCGGGCTTTCCGCATGCAGGCGTGTCCGGGCATAACCCCAACCTTGTGATCGGTGATCTGGAAGGGGTGCGCGTGGCCGTCTTTGGCGGGCGGGCGCATTACTATGAAAGCGGTGATCCGGCGGCGATGCGCTTGCCTCTGGAGGTGTTGAAGGCCCTAGGTGCCGAGGCGCTGATTGCCACCAATGCCGCAGGCTCTCTACGCGCCGATATTCAGCCCGGTGATTTGATGCTGCTGTCCGATCACATCAACTTTTCCGGCCTCAACCCCTTGATCGGCGAGAAAACAGACGCGCGTTTTGTACCGATGAAAGACGCGCATGATCCGGGCCTGCGCGCAGGCCTGAAAGCGGCTGCCGAGACGGTTGGCGTGGCGCTGCCCGAAGGGGTTTATGCGTGGTATTCCGGCCCAAGCTTTGAAACCCCGGCCGAGATACGCGCTATTGGAATTTTAGGCGGTGATGCGGTGGGGATGAGCACGGTGCCCGAGGTGATCCTTGCGCGGTTCCTTGGCCTTAAGGTCGCGGCGATTTCAACAATCACCAATATGGCTGCCGGGCTTTCGGATGAAAACATCAGCCATGAACATACCAAAGCCATGGCCCCGCTGGGCGCGGCCAAGCTTGAAAAGATATTGCGGGCCGCATTGAAGGCGATGGCATAAAGCGTTTTGCACTTTTCCTGATCCATGGATCATCAGAATTCGCCCAAACCTTGGGGCGAATTCTAATTCAACGGAAATGCAAAATGCTCTAACGCCAGATTGCGGGGAGTTTTAGGGCCAATGGCATCACCTGTGCGCTTTGCCCCCGCAACAGGGTTTGACATCGCAACACAACAGGCGCAACTCTTGGGTATGCTGACCCCGCCCGTCGTCAAGCGTCTCAGGCGCCTTGGTATTCTTATCTGCAAACCTTCGTGCTAATTACCCAGATATGCAGCTTTATCTACCCATCGCTGAACTTTCGGTCAATGCTCTGGCGCTTCTGGGGCTGGGTGGGGTTGTGGGCATCCTATCGGGGATGTTTGGGGTTGGTGGCGGGTTCATCATCACGCCGCTGTTGTTCTTTATGGGCATCCCGCCCGCAGTTGCCGTGGCCACCGGGGCCAATCTGGTGGTGGCCTCGTCAGTGTCTGGCGTACTGGCGCAACTGCGCCGTAAAGCCGTCGATTTCCGGATGGGATTGGTGCTGCTTGCGGGGGGGCTTATCGGCTCGGCCTTGGGTATCTGGGTCTTTGCATGGCTCACGACTTTGGGGCAGATCGACCTGTTTGTGCAGCTGTCTTATGTGCTGTTTCTGGGGCTGATTGGCGCGATCATGCTGAAGGAAAGCCTTAGTGCCCTGCTGCGCGCGCGCAAGCCCAATGCCCCGATCCGGCGGTCGCATGTGCATTATTCCGTGCATAAGCTGCCACTGAAAATGAAATTTCGCGCTTCGGGCCTTTATATTTCGGTGATCCCACCGATGGTGGCCGGGGCTGCTGTCGGGTTTTTGTCAGCTATCATGGGGGTTGGCGGCGGGTTCATCATGGTGCCTGCCATGATCTACCTGCTTGGCATGCCCACCAAAGTCGTTGTCGGCACCTCGCTGTTCCAGATCATCTTTGTAACCGCCTTTACGACCGTAATGCATGCCGTCACCGGCCAGACCGTAGATATGGTGCTGGCGCTATTGTTGATTATCGGCGGGGTC
>CALEMZ010000143.1 GCA_937910975.1 uncultured Pseudorhodobacter sp.
CGACAAATTCGCCGCCATCCAGAATATTGCGTGCGGTGTCTTTCCACCCGCGCTCTGCATCGCGTAACAGCCCTAGCGCCAATGTCGGCGGGCTATGCCCCATAGCGTTGAAAAAGCTGTAAGGGGCGGCATTCACCACGCCATTCGCACCCAGCGTCGTCACCCATGCAATGGGCCGCGGCGTCACGGTGGAGGTCAAAAGCTTATAGCCGATCTCCGGCGCTATTTTGTCGAAATCAAATAACATGTCCGCCCCCAAATTGAGAGGCCAATCTAGCACGCATGCCAGCCATAGAAAGGCCGCTTTAGCCTTAATCCACTATCCGCACCGGCTAATATTCAAGCACCCGCCTTCAAGTATCACCCCATGCTAGGAAATACCCGTGAAAGTGTTCTCAGCATATAACATCAACGCGCCATGCCTATCGGGCTTTGACGGCCCGTTGGCCTAAAGATGGGCGTCAAAGTTTTCGAAGCAATTAATCCCCGACAAGGGATCCGCTCGCTAAGCATTTTGCAGCATGGCGCGCAAAGAGTTACGCCAGCGCGGGCAGTTTCGCCTCGACAAAGGCGATGATATCCGCCGCAGGCCGCGCACCGGGCAACCGCGCCACCTCGCGTCCACGATGATAGAGGATCAGTAGTGGAATCCCCTGAATCCGCAACCTCTCTGAGACGTTCGGATGATCTTGCGTGTTGATCTTGGCAAAGCGCGCGCGCGCCTCCAAGGCCTTGGCCGCCTTGGCAAACTCCGGTGCCATCATCCGGCACGGGCCACACCATGGCGCCCAGTAATCCACGATGATCGGCAACTCGTCGCCCCGCGTGGCCTTGTCATGTGCGGCGACATCCAGCTCCGCGACCTTGCCCGTTATCAATGTCTCGCCACAGCTTCCGCATTTCGGCCCCGCCCCCAGCTTTGCTGCCGGAACCCGGTTCATCTGCCCGCAAGTTGTGCACACCAATTTCACGCCATCTGCCATTTCGGCCTCCACATATTCACCATTCCGTATATGTAAGAGGCCGAAACTGCCAATTCAAGCGCCGTTACTCTGCCGCATCGGCGTAATCGGACAAAGGCGGGCAAGTGCAGATCAGGTTGCGGTCGCCAAACACATTGTCCACCCGGCCCACGGGCGGCCAATATTTGTCAATCCGAAACGCACCGGGCGGGAAGCACGCAGCCTCGCGGCTGTATTTGCGGTCCCATTCGGCCACAAGGTCATTCACGGTGTGCGGCGCATGGCGCAGCGGGCTGTCCTCGGCCGAAATCTCACCATCCTGCACCGATTGAATTTCCGCGCGGATCGCCAGCAAAGCGGTGATAAAGCGGTCAATCTCGGCCTTCGTCTCGCTCTCGGTCGGCTCCACCATCAACGTTCCTGACACCGGCCAAGACATGGTCGGCGCGTGGAAACCATTGTCAATCAAACGCTTGGCAATATCATCCACCGTCACGCCGCAATCAGCAAAGGGGCGCGTATCCAAAATACACTCATGCGCCACCCGGCCCTTGTTGCCCATGAACAAGATCGGATAGGCCCCGTTAAGCCGGGACGCGATGTAATTGGCGTTCAAAATCGCAACTTTCGTCGCCTGCGTCAGCCCGGAACCGCCCATCATCAGGCAATAGGCCCATGAGATCAGCAAGATGCTCGCGGAGCCATAAGGTGCTGCCGAAACCGGCCCCTCAGCACCGCCCGTCTCGGTATGCCCCGGCAAGTAAGGCGCCAGATGCGCCCCCACACCAATCGGCCCCATGCCGGGACCACCACCACCATGCGGAATGGCAAAGGTCTTGTGCAGGTTCAGGTGGCTGACATCGCCGCCAATCTGCCCCGGTTTCACCATGCCCACCAGCGCGTTCATATTGGCCCCGTCGATATAGACCTGACCGCCATGTTTATGCGTAATCTCACACACCTCGCGCACGGTTTCCTCAAACACCCCATGCGTGGAGGGATAGGTAATCATACAAGCCGACAGCTTATCGCCTGCAAGCGCTGCCTTTTCACGGAAATCCTCCAGATCCACATCGCCATTGGGTGCGGATTTCACCACGACGACCTTCATTCCGACCATCTGCGCGGATGCCGGGTTGGTGCCATGTGCCGAGGTCGGGATCAAACAAACATCGCGATCTGCCCCACCATTGGCGCGGTGATAGGCCTGAATCGTCAGTAGCCCCGCATATTCGCCCTGCGCACCAGAATTGGGCTGCATGCTCATTGCAGCATAACCGGTGATCTCACACAGCTTGGCCGACAGATCGTCAATCGCCTCCTTATAGCCCAACGCCTGATCAGCCGGCACAAACGGGTGCAGGCTGCCAAACTCCGGCCAGGTGATGGGCATCATTTCCGCCGCGGCGTTCAGTTTCATCGTGCAAGACCCCAGCGGGATCATCGCCCGGTCCAGCGCCAGGTCACGGTCCGACAAGCGACGCATATAGCGCATCATCTCACTCTCGGCCCGGTTCATATGAAACACCGGATGGGTCAGATAATCACTGGTCCGCACCATCTCCGCCCCGAAGCCCAACTCCGCGCGATGCGGCGGCACGCCATCAATCCCAAAGGCGCGCAGCACCCGGATCAGCACTTTCTCATCCGTGGTTTCATCCAGAGAAATCCCGACACGATCATTACCAATCTTGCGGAAATTCAACCCCTCCTGCCGCGCGGCGGCTAGAATTCCGGCCTGCCCCACGCCCACTTCCACCGTGATCGTATCAAAAAATGCATCGGGTGACACTTTCGCCCCCGCCGCTTTCAAGGCTCGGCCCAAACGCACGGCACTGAAATGCACCCGCTCCGCGATGGAGCGCAGCCCCTTGGGGCCGTGGAACACCGCATAGAATGAGGCCATCACCGCCAGCAAAGCCTGCGCCGTGCAGACGTTGGAAGTCGCCTTTTCGCGGCGAATATGCTGCTCGCGGGTTTGCAGGCTCAGGCGATAAGCTGGGTTGCCCCGGCTATCGATTGACACCCCCACGATACGCCCCGGCATCGCGCGTTTCAGGCTATCGGCACAGGCCATGAAAGCCGCATGCGGGCCGCCATAGCCCATCGGCACGCCAAAGCGCTGGCTGGAGCCAACCGCAATATCAGCCCCCATCGCGCCGGGTTCCTTGATCATGGTCAGCGCCAGAAGATCGGTTGCAACCACAGCAATGGCTTTGGCGGCATGAAGTGCTGCAATATGGTCGGTGTAATCGGTCACATGACCCAACGTGCCGGGATACTGGAAAATTCCGCCAAAGACCTTCTCGGCCTGCATCTCTACCGGGTCGCCAACGATCACCTCAATTCCCAGCGGCTGAGCACGGGTCTTGATAACGGCAATGGTCTGCGGGTGGCAGTTGCGATCCACGAAAAAGCAGCGTGCTTTTGATTTGGCAGAGCGTTCGGCCATAGTCATGGCTTCTGCCGCCGCTGTCGCCTCATCCAAAAGGCTGGCGTTGGCCACAGGCAAGCCGGTCAAATCGGCCACCATGGTCTGATAGTTAAGCAAGGCCTCCAGGCGCCCCTGCGCGATCTCGGGCTGATAAGGGGTATAAGCCGTGTACCAGGCCGGGTTTTCCAGAATATTGCGCTGAATGGCGGGAGGGGTGACTGTGCCGTAATAGCCTTGCCCGATCAGGCTGGTCATCACCTTATTCTTGGCCGCAACTTCGCGCATTTTGGCCAGCAGTTCATGCTCGGCCAAGGGCGCCCAGCCGAGCGGCGTCTTTTGCATGATTGAGGCGGGGATGGTTTCATCCATCAACGCGTCCAGACTGGCCGCTCCCACCACGCGCAACATCTCGGCCATTTCCTCGGGCGAAGGGCCGATATGGCGGCGGTTGGCAAAGTCATAAGTATTATAGTCCACAGGCGTGTAGGTCATTTCCATCCCCTAAGTCAAACCTCCCCTGCGAGCCAAACAGACTCCGAATTATCGATTAAAATTCAGGTTTTTCGTCGATAATTCGGAGGCTCTTGCCACCGGGGGCGCGTCGATCATCCGACCAAATCGTTGTATTCATCTTCCGACATGAACGCGTCCAACACGCTCATATCGTCAAGCTGCATCTTGAAAAACCAACCCGCGCCGGTCGGATCGTCATTCACCAAACCGGGCTTGTCCGACAGCGCGTCATTGACCTCGACAATCTCACCATCAACGGGGGCCAGAATGTCGGATGCCGCCTTCACGGATTCGATCACCACGACCTCGTCGCCCGTGGCAACCATGGTTTCCCGCTCCGGCAGTTCCACGAACACGACATCGCCCAACTGGGTTGCGGCATGTTCGGTAATGCCCACAACAACAAGGTCGCCCTCAACGCGCAGCCATTCGTGATCTTCGGTATATTTCATCATCGTGTCATTCCTCAGCGTTTGTAAGTGGATGGACGGAAAGGCATCGGGGCCACGGTTACGGGCAGCCGTTTGCCCCGCACCTCACCCCACAACTGCGTGCCTTCGGCGGCACAGGCCGCAGGCACGTATCCCATGGCAATCGGCACCTCGACCGATGGCCCAAACCCGCCAGAGGTCACGCGGCCCACAGGTGCCCCCCCCTCTGCCTGGTCAAATAACTCAATCCCTTCGCGCATCGGTGCGCGCCCCTCAGGGCGCAGCCCCACGCGCAAACGCGCAGGCCCGCTTGCCAATTGCGCAAGGATCACATCGGCACCGGGAAAGCCGCCTTCGCGCGCACCGCCCTTACGCCGCGCCTTTTGGATGCCCCAGGCCAGATTGGCCTCCACCGGGGTCGCAGCCTCATCCATATCATGGCCATAAAGGCACAGCCCCGCTTCCAGCCGCAAACTGTCGCGCGCACCCAGCCCGATCGGGGCCACGCCCTCCAGCGCCAATAGCGCGCGGGCAAGCCCTTCAACATCGGGCACCGAAATCTCAAACCCATCTTCGCCGGTATAGCCGGAGCGCGAGATCCACAGCTCCCCAAAACCCGTATCCGCGCTGATCACATCCATGAACCGCATCGCCGCCGCGCCCGGCACCAGTGCTGCCAAAGCCGCCTCCGCCCCCGGTCCCTGCAAGGCCAAAAGCCCGCGACCAGTAACTTCGATCACCTCTGCCACAGCGGCCAATTTGGCCCGCATATGCGCAATATCGCCGTCCTTGCAACCCGCGTTGACCACCACAAACAAATGATCCCCGCGATTGGCGAACATCAGATCATCGATGATCCCGCCACTCGCATTGGTAAACAGCCCATAGCGCTGCCGCCCCTCGGCCAAGCCCTCTACCGCGACCGGCATCATCGCTTCAAAGCCTGCCACCAGTGCTGCCATCCCGGCCTTAGGCCGCAAAATCACCTGCCCCATATGGCCAACATCGAACAGGCCTGCCTGCGCGCGGCAATGCAAATGCTCCTTCATCACCCCCATCGGGTACTGAACCGGCATCTCATAGCCTGCAAACGGCACCATCTTGCCGCCCAATTCTACATGAAGATCGTATAATCCTGTCCGCTTCAACTCGGCCATAAAGCCCCCTTGCAAGCCGGAAAAAACCCCGGCACTTCACTGACAGGCCAATCCCGTCTGCAAAATGCCCCATCTGTCCTTGCCCGACATCGGGCGCCTGAGAACGTTATCCCTTCGGCGGGCGAATTCGCCACTCTCCAGAGTCCACTACCAGAAACGGTCCCTTGCACCTGAGAGTTTACCGGGGCGGTTGCTCCTTCGGCACCAGAACAGGGCTTGCGCCCCAACCGGATTCTCCCGATCCTGATGGATTGATCTAGCCCGCCCCCGCCGCGCATGGCAAGAGAGAAAACGAATACTATTGCATACAATCGGAAACTCACATGACGCGACACTTCTTCGGCTACGGCTCGCTTGTGAACCGCGCCACCCATAATTACCCCAACGCCAAGGCTGCCACACTTACTGGCTGGCGGCGTGCCTGGGTGCATACGGCGGTGCGTCCGCTCGCCTATCTTTCAGTGATCCGCGACTCTAGCTGCTCCATCCAGGGGCTGGTCGCCGAAGTGCCGGGCGGCGATTGGGCGGCACTCGATGCCCGCGAATACGGATACACCCGCCACGCCGATACGGTGCCACATGACACCAGCCCCCTCCCCGTCCATATCTACGCCGTTCCCGCCGCCGCCGCCCGCGCGCCGGTCGCGGCCCACCCGATCCTGCTGAGCTACCTCGACACGGTGATCCAAGGCTTCTTACGTGAATACGGCCCCCAGGGAGCCGCCCATTTCTTTGAGACAACCACTGGCTGGAACGCCCCCATTCTCAACGACCGCGCCGCGCCGCGCTATCCGAGGGCGCAAAGCCTGACGGACGCGGAGCGCGCGGTTGTGGATGAAGGGCTGGCGGGGGTTTGAGCGCAAGAAATGTGCAGCGAAGATTGAACCTTCGCTGCACTGGGCTCTAAGGCCTGAGAAGCAGAAAAGCCGCCGTTCGGCGGCGATCCTGCAATATTTTTATTAGCTTTCTTCTGCCACGGCAGAAGCATCGTCGATTATCGCGCTTGAATCTTCTATAGGCGTCTCATCGATGATTTCTTCAGCGGGAAGGACTTCCGAAATCTGATCCGAAGTAGGAAGCGACTTGCGGACGGCTTCCAGAACCTTAGCAGTGTCTTCATCGCTGAGCGTGCCTTTGTATGCTGACAGAATACCAGCCTCTGCGGCGGTGACATCTTCAAGCGTCGGCCCATCCGCCGTGATCGCCGCTTCAGCATCAATGATTTCATCGAGATTCGGCTCGGTCATACCGTTTGTCAACTCCTCAGCTTCAACAAGCTGCTGCGCTGTTGGCGCTGTTGCGATCAGATCGAAGGCCGCCGCCAAAGCGAGCGTTTCAAGAGCCGCGCCAAGCGTCGGCCCATCCGCCGCGATCACCGCTTCAGCATCAATGATTTCATCGAGAGTCGGCTCGTTCATACCGTTTGTCAACTCCTCAGCTTCAACAAGCTGCTGCGCTGTTGGCGCTGTTGCGATCAGATCGAAGGCCGCCGCCAAAGCGAGCGTTGCGTCAGCCGCACTCGTCGCGGCATTATAGGCTTCAATACTGATACCATAGTCATAATCAGCCAGTGCTAATGCTGCGGCCAAACCAACCGGACCATTAAAATTCCCGTTAGCTATATGCGCAAGCTTTGCATTTGGGCTGGAATTGATCGCGCCATTCAGCTTTCCAAGGTTGCTTGGATGTAGCACGTCCTTAGGCTCCAGACCCATTAATTTGCTTGAGGCTTTGATGCCTGCATGATTCAAG